>NZ_JBWKDK010000013.1:0-165428 GCF_056436005.1 Streptomyces sp. NPDC043854 | reverse complement strand
GGCCCTCCGTTGGAGGGACGAGAGGAGGAGCCAGACCAGAGGGGCCCCCCCCACCAACGCCCCAGAGTGCCCTCCCCCTTGGGGGGGGGACCCCCCCCCTTCGCCGCGTCGTACGGGTCAGCGGCGGTGCTGGGAGTCCGCGACCGTGACCTCGACCCGCTGGAACTCCTTGAGCTCGCTGTAGCCGGTGGTGGCCATCGAGCGGCGCAGGGCGCCGAAGAGGTTCATCGAGCCGTCCGGGGTGTGCGACGGGCCGGTGAGGATCTCCTCGGTGGTGCCGACCGTGCCCAGGTGGACCTTCTTGCCGCGCGGCACGTCCTCGTGGACGGCCTCCATGCCCCAGTGGTGGCCCCTGCCGGGCGCGTCGGTGGCGCGGGCCAGCGGGGAGCCCATCATCACGGCGTCGGCACCGCAGGCGATGGCCTTGGGCAGGTCGCCGGACCAGCCCACGCCGCCGTCGGCGATGACGTGCACGTAGCGGCCGCCGGACTCGTCCATGTAGTCGCGGCGGGCGGCGGCCACGTCCGCGACGGCGGTGGCCATCGGGACCTGGATGCCCAGCACGTTGCGGGTGGTGTGGGCGGCGCCGCCGCCGAAGCCGACCAGGACGCCGGCCGCGCCGGTGCGCATCAGGTGCAGGGCCGCGGTGTACGTGGCGCAGCCGCCGACGATGACCGGGACGTCGAGCTCGTAGATGAACTGCTTCAGGTTCAGCGGCTCGGCGGCGCCCGAGACGTGCTCGGCGGAGACGGTGGTGCCGCGGATGACGAAGATGTCCACGCCGGCGTCCACGACGGCCTTGGAGAACTGCGCGGTGCGCTGCGGGGAGAGCGCGGCGGCGGTCACGACGCCGGAGTCGCGCACCTCCTTGATCCGCTGGCCGATCAGGTCGGCCTGGATCGGGGCGGCGTAGATTTCCTGGAGGCGGCGGGTGGCGGCCTCCTCCGGCAGCTCCGCGATCTCGTCGAGCAGCGGCTGCGGGTCCTCGTACCGGGTCCACAGGCCCTCGAGGTTCAGCACGCCGAGACCGCCGAGCTCGCCGATGCGGATGGCCGTCCGCGGGGAGACGACGGAGTCCATGGGGGCGGCCAGGAAGGGCAGCTCGAAGCGGTAGGCGTCGATCTGCCAGGCGATCGAGACCTCCTTCGGGTCCCGCGTGCGGCGGCTCGGGACGATGGCGATGTCGTCGAACGCGTACGCCCGGCGGCCGCGCTTGCCGCGCCCGATCTCGATCTCAGTCACGTGTGGTGGCCTTTCCCTCTTGACTCTGCCCGTCCAGTATCCCCGACGGGCAGACCAATGGCGTTCGGCTACTCCTCCACAGGGACCCTGCTGAAATCGACGACGCGTACGACGAGCACCAGGGGGAGCCCGTCGCCGACGAGGCACCCGATGCCGATGTCCGGGGTCGGCACCGGCAAGCGGGTCGCCTCGTCGCCCGGGATCGTCAGCCGCGCCCCGTGTAGTTCGGCGCCTCGACCGTCATCTGGATGTCGTGCGGGTGGCTCTCCTTCAGGCCCGCCGACGTGATGCGGACGAAGCGGCCGCGCTCCTGGAGCTCCGGCACCGTGCGGCCGCCGACGTAGAACATCGACTGGCGCAGGCCGCCGACCAGCTGGTGGACCACCGCGGCGAGCGGGCCGCGGTAGGGCACCTGGCCCTCGACGCCCTCGGGGATGAGCTTGTCGTCGCCGCCCACGCCCTCCTGGAAGTAGCGGTCCTTGGAGAAGGACTTGCGGTCGCCGCGGGACTGCATCGCGCCGAGCGAGCCCATGCCGCGGTACGACTTGAACTGCTTGCCGTTGATGAAGAGCAGCTCGCCCGGGGACTCCTCGCAGCCCGCGAGCAGGGAGCCGAGCATCACCGTGTCGGCGCCCGCGACGAGGGCCTTGGCGATGTCGCCGGAGTACTGGAGGCCGCCGTCGCCGATGACCGGGACGCCCGCGGCCTTGGCGGCCAGCGCAGCCTCGTAGATGGCGGTGACCTGCGGGACGCCGATGCCGGCGACGACGCGGGTGGTGCAGATGGAGCCGGGGCCCACGCCGACCTTGATGCCGTCCGCGCCGGCGTCGACCAGGGCCTGGGCGCCGTCGCGGGTGGCGACGTTGCCGCCGATGACGTCGACGGAGGAGTTCGACTTGATCTTGGCGACCATGTCGCCGACCAGCCGGGAGTGGCCGTGCGCGGTGTCGACGACGATGAAGTCGGCACCGGCCTCGATCAGCGCCTGCGCGCGCTCGAAGGCGTCGCCGGCGACGCCGACGGCGGCGCCGACCAGGAGGCGGCCTTCCTTGTCCTTGGCGGCGTTCGGGTACTTCTCCGCCTTGACGAAGTCCTTGACGGTGATCAGGCCCTTGAGGACGCCCGCGTCGTCGACCAGCGGAAGCTTCTCGATCTTGTGGCGGCGCAGCAGCTCCATGGCGTCCACGCCGGAGATGCCGACCTTGCCCGTCACCAGCGGCATCGGGGTCATGACCTCGCGCACCTGGCGGCTGCGGTCCGACTCGAAGGCCATGTCGCGGTTGGTGACGATGCCGAGCAGCTTTCCGGCGGCGTCGGTGACCGGGACGCCGGAGATGCGGAACTTGGCGCACAGCTCGTCGGCCTCGCGCAGGGTCGCGTCCGGGTGCACCGTGATCGGGTCGGTGACCATGCCGGACTCGGAGCGCTTGACCAGGTCGACCTGGTTGGCCTGGTCGGCGATGGAGAGGTTGCGGTGCAGTACGCCGACGCCGCCCTGGCGGGCCATCGCGATCGCCATGCGCGACTCGGTGACCTTGTCCATGGCGGCGGACAGCAGCGGGATGTTGACGCGGACGTTGCGCGAGATGAGAGAGGAAGTGTCGATCTCGTCGGGCGCCATGTCGGACGCGCCCGGCAGCAGCAGGACGTCGTCGTACGTCAGCCCGAGCATGGCGAATTTGTCGGGCGCTCCGGACAAGTCACTGCCGTTGACAGTCATGACACCTTCCCAAATGGTCTTGCTCAGCGCGGATGTCCATGCTAACGGGATAGCGACGCGTCTCATTCCACGAGCCGGGTCACATCCGAGTTTCGTCGCTTCCTCCTATTGATCGCCGGGCCCCGGCAGGCCATAGCGGAGCCGCGGACTCCGCGCCGCGGACCCGCGCCGGACTCCGCGGCGAAGACTCCGCGCTACTGCTCGGCGAGGGCGCGGAGCCGGCTGAGCGCGCGGTGCTGGGCGACCCGCACCGCACCCGGGGACATCCCGAGCATCTGGCCGGTCTCCTCGGCGGTCAGCCCGACCGCGACCCGCAGGACGAGGAGCTCGCGCTGCGTCTCGGGCAGGTTGGCCAGCAGTTTCCGTGCCCAGGCGGCGTCGCTGCTGAGCAGCGCCCGCTCCTCCGGCCCGAGGGAGTCGTCCGGCCGCTCGGGCATCTCGTCGGAGGGGACGGCGGTGCTGCCCGGGTGGCGCATGGCGGCCCGCTGGAGGTCGGCGACCTTGTGCGCGGCGATGGCGAAGACGAAGGCCTCGAAGGGGCGGCCGGTGTCCCGGTAGCGCGGCAGCGCCATCAGGACGGCGACGCAGACCTCCTGGGCCAGGTCCTCCACGAAGTGGCGGGCGTCTCCCGGAAGCCGGGAGAGCCGGGTGCGGCAGTAGCGGATGGCCAGCGGGTGGACGAAGGCGAGCAGGTCGTGGGTGGCCTGCTCGTCGCCTTCCACGGCGCGTCGCACGAGCGCGCTGACGGCTTCGGCGCCGTTGCCTTTGGCGGCTCCGGTGGGGCCGGTGGCCGCAGGGGAGCCGTGGGCCTCGTCGTCGCGCATCAATCCATGGTGCCTTGGCACCGGGGCGTTCGCGGCACCACGGCCCGTGTTGTGCATCGAAGCGTTATGAGCGGGTGCGCCTGAGCTCTTCAACTTGCACGCTCCCCTCCCGCTCGCCCGAATACTCCCGAGGCCCCATCCCAGAAATGCGCCACACACTCAAGCATGCGGCATCGCGCACGAAGCGACACGCCCCCCGGATTGTGCCCCGCCAATCCCCCGGCTACGCACCGGTAGGGCCGGGATCGGGAGCCGCCGGAAACCCCGGGAGCACCCCGGAGCACTCGGGTGGGCGGGCGCACCGGGCGGGGCGGCGCGCCGCCCCGCCCGCCTGCGGCGGACGGGACTGCTCTCAAGGGCCCGCGGTCAGCGGACCAGGCCCCAGCGGAACCCGAGCGCCACGGCGTGCGCCCGGTCCGAGGCGCCCAGCTTCTTGAACAGCCGGCGGGCGTGCGTCTTGACCGTGTCCTCGGAGAGGAAGAGCTCGCGCCCGATCTCCGCGTTGGACCTGCCGTGGCTCATCCCCTCCAGCACCTGGATCTCGCGCGCGGTGAGGGTGGGCGCGGCGCCCATCTCGGCCGAGCGGAGCCGGCGCGGGGCGAGCCGCCAGGTCGGGTCCGCGAGCGCCTGGGTGACGGTGGCCCGCAGCTCGGCGCGCGAGGCGTCCTTGTGCAGGTAGCCGCGGGCGCCCGCGGCGACCGCGAGGGCCACGCCGTCGAGGTCCTCGGCGACCGTCAGCATGATGATGCGGGCGCCCGGATCGGCGGAGAGCAGCCGGCGCACCGTCTCCACACCGCCGAGCCCGGGCATCCGTACGTCCATCAGAATCAGGTCGGAGCGGTCGGCACCCCAGCGGCGGAGGACTTCCTCGCCGTTGGCAGCCGTCGTCACACGCTCGACGCCGGGCACGGTGGCAACCGCGCGACGGAGCGCCTCTCGGGCAAGCGGGGAGTCGTCGCAGACGAGGACGGAAGTCATGACCGCCCTCCGCAGCTGCTGATGCGCGTCACCTTGAGCCTCCAGGCTGGTACGTATCGTCACCTGTGCGGTCGATGCTCTCGGACACCTGTCCGGGAACGCCTTGGTTCAACCGCCTTCGCTCTCTCAACGATGGTCACTCGAAAGAGTTACGGGTCGGACGGACACCTTCGGCACTCTACGTGAGGACGCGATCACACCATCGGCGCCACTCGCCAACGGTCCTCCATCTGGAGCTATGCCCTATTTGGCGGCTTTTCTTCCGTTCAGGGCGTGTCTGAGGCTAGATTCCCAATGAGTCATATTTACATCTACTACGACAGTAGGTGTGGTAGGTGTGGAGACTTGGACCGTATTCGTCTCAGTACCGGCACCAAGAGGACTACCCATGGCAGATTTCTCCCGCCTCCCCGGACCGAACGCCGACCTCTGGGACTGGCAGCTGCTGGCCGCCTGCCGCGGAGTCGACAGCTCCCTCTTCTTCCACCCGGAGGGCGAGCGGGGGGCGGCCAGGAGCGCGCGCGAGGCCTCCGCTAAGGAGGTCTGCATGCGATGCCCGGTGCGTTCGGAATGCGCCGCGCACGCACTTGCCGTCCGCGAGCCCTACGGGGTGTGGGGCGGCCTCACCGAGGACGAGCGCGAGGAACTGATGGGCCGGGCCCGCCATCGCCTGATCCCCGCGTCGAGCACCATCGGACGGACTCCTCCGGACTGACAGCCGCCGCAGGAGCGGCTCCGCAGGAACAGCATGCAGAAACGTTTCCCCGCCCCGCGGTGCCCCGCGGGGCGGGACCGCCGCGTGCCTGCCCCGCGACCGGCGCCGGCCGACCGCCGACGAACCGACGGCGCACGGCCGGCGGCCGGCGGTCAGCGCGCGGCGGTCAGCGCGCGGCGGCCCGCTCCAGCTCGGCCAGGGTCGCCGCCACGGCCGGTACGCGGGCCAGGTCGGGCAGCGTCAGCGCCACGATCTCCCGCTCCACGGCCGGCTCCACGGCCAGCGTGCTCACACCCTTGGCCCGTACGGACTCCAGCGCGAGCTCCGGCAGTACGGCGACCCCCAGCCCGGCGCCGACCAGGCCCGCGACGGCCGGGTAGTCGTCGGTGGCGAAGTCGATGCGCGGGGTGAAGCCGACGCCCTCGCACACCTCGACCAGATGGCGGCGGCAGCGCGGGCAGCCCGCGATCCAGGGCTCGTCCGCCAGCTCGGCCATGCCCAGCCGCTCCGCCCCGGCCAGCCGGTGCCCCTCGGGCACCAGCCCGACGAGGCGGTCCGTCAGCAGCGGCCGCACGACGAGATCGTCCCACTCGGCGGCCGGCGCGGAGCCACCCGCCCCGGCACCCGTACCCGTACCCGTACCCGCCGCGGCACCCGTACCGGACGGCCCCTCGGCCCCCGCGTAGCGGAAGGCCAGTGCCACGTCGCAGTCGCCGTCGCGCAGCATCTCCACCGAGCGCGGCGGCTCCGCCTCGACCAGCGAGATCCGCGTGCCCGGGTGCGCGGCCCGCATCGCGGCGAGCGCGGTCGGGACCAGGGTGGAGCTGCCGCTGGGGAAGGACACGAGCCGGACCCGGCCGGCGCGCAGCCCGGCGATGGCCGCGACCTCCTCCTCGGCGGCGGTCAGCCCGGCCAGGATCCCGGCGGCGTGCCGGACCAGGGCGGCGCCGGCCTGGGTCAGCCGCATCTCGCGGCCGGCGCGGATCAGCAGCGGGGTGCCGGCCGACTGCTCCAGCGCCTTCATCTGCTGGGAGACGGCGGGCTGGGTGCAGCCGAGTTCGCGGGCGGCGGCGGAGAAGGAGCCGGTGTCGGCCACGGCGCGCAGGACCCGGAGATGGCGTGCCTCGATCATTCTTCGAGCATAAGCCCGGCTTTGATGGCGGCGCGCATACTCCCGTGCCCCTTTGAGGGCGCTGGGTTAGCGTGTCCCCATGTCGCCCCAGCATGTGATCTCCGTGAACCTCGGCCGCGCGACGGCCGTCGACCACACCAGCGCCGAGGGCGGGGTGACCGGTATCGGCAAGCGGCCGGTCCCGGGCCCGGTCCGCGTCTTCGCCCCCGGCCCCCGGGGGGTCGGCGCGAGCGGCCTGGCGGGCGACGCCGTCTGCGACCTGCGCCACCACGGCGGCGACCACCAGGCGGTGTACGCCTACGCGCGCGAGGACCTGGACTGGTGGGAGGGCGAGCTGGGACGCGAGCTGCCCGGCGGGATCTTCGGCGAGAACCTGACCACCTCCGGTGTCGACGTGACGGGCGCACTCCTCGGCGAGCGCTGGCGGATCGGCGCCGATGTCGTCCTGGAGGTGGCCTCGGCCCGCATCCCGTGCGGCACCTTCCAGGGGGCCCTCGGCGAGCCGGGCTGGGTCAAGCGGTACACGCAGGCCGTGCGGCCGGGCGCGTACCTGCGCGTGGTGCAGGAGGGGGAGGTCTCGGCCGGCGACCCGGTCGAGGTGGTCAGCCGTCCGGACCACGACGTGACGGTGGGGCTGTGGTTCCGGGCGTTCACCACCGAACGCGCGCTGCTGCCGCGGACTCTGGCGGCCGGTGAGGCGATGGAGCCGAAGGCGCACGACAAGGTCCGCGCGTACATGGAGAAGTACGGGAAGTAGCCGGTCGGCGACGCACCGCCGAGGAGCCGGCGCCCACTGCCGGCGGGAAAGCGGACGAAGTGGTACCGCCAGGGCGGGCCCGCTCCGGACTGTCGTCCGGGGCGGCTAGGTTGCGCATATGACGACTGCGCTGATCACTGGATCCACGGCGGGCATCGGCGCCGCCTTCGCCCGCCGCCTCGCCGCCCGGGGCCACAACCTCGTACTGGTCGCCCGCGACACCGCGCGGCTCGCCGAGCAGGCCACCGAGCTGCACGACCGGCACGGCATCGAGGCCGAGGTGCTGACCGCGGACCTGTCCACGGAGGCGGGGATCGCCGCGGTCGAGCGGCGTCTCGGCGACCGTACGCATCCGGTGGACCTGCTGGTCAACAACGCCGGGTTCGGCAACAAGGGCCGCTACCTCGAAGTCCCCATGGCCGACGAGCTGACCATGCTGAAGGTGCACATCGAGGCGGTGCTGCGGCTGACCTCGGCGGCCACCGCGTCGATGCGCTCGCGCGGCCGGGGCGGGGTCATCAACGTGGCCTCGGTGGCGGCCTTCGTGCCGCGGGGCACGTACGGGGCGAGCAAGGCGTGGGTCGTGCAGTTCACGCAGGGCGCGGCGCGGGACCTGGCCGGGTCGGGCGTGCGGCTGATGGCGCTGTGCCCCGGTTTCGTGCGGACGGAGTTCCACCAGCGGGCCGGCATGGGCACGGACAACATTCCCGGCTGGATGTGGCTGGACGCCGACAAGTTGGTGGCGGCGGCCCTCGACGACCTGGCGCGCGGCAAGACGCTCTCGATCCCGGACCCGCGGTACAAGGCGCTGATGGGCGTGGTGAAGCTGACGCCGCGCGGGCTGCTGGGCGGTCTGTCCTCGCATACGGGCCGCAAGTACGGGCCCCGGTAGGGGGCCGCAGGAGGAAGCCCCCGGCAGGAGGGGCCGCAGGAGCGTCAGCCGGATGGCGCAATTCTCCCTAAAATGGACATATCTCATCCAGCCCGGGAGACGCCATGACATTCGTACAAATAGTCGATTACGAAACGAGCAGGCCCGAGGCGGTCAGCGAACTCTTCGACCGGTACCTGGCGCAGACCAGCGGCAAGCGCACCGTGACGCACAGCGTGGTCGGCAGGGACCGCGAATCCGAGACGCACTATGTCGACGTGGTCGAATTCCCGTCGTACGAAGAGGCCATGAGGAACTCTCATCTCCCGGAAACGGACCGGATGTTCCAGGAGATGGTGGCCCTCTGCGACGGGATGCCGCGCTTCACCAACCTGGACGTGGTCCGCGACGAGCACCTCAACACGCTGCTCGCGAACCGGATGTTCGACGACATCGCGATGAAGGGCGACATGGCCGTCATCGAGGAGGTCTTCGCACCGGACTACCTGGACCACGACGTGTCCAACCCCGTCGACAAGACCGGGCGCGCGGCCATCCGCGAGGACGTGGAGATGTGGCGCGGCGCCTTCGACTTCTCCTTCACCCGCGACGCGCAGATGGCGCAGGACGACTGCGTCAGCACGCTGTGGACCTGGACCGGCAAGCACAAGGGCGAGTTCATGGGGATCGCCCCGACCGGCAAGACCTGCACGATGACCGGCACGACGGTCTTCCGCTGCGAGAACGGGATGATCAAGGAAGGCTGGTGGCACTACGACACCAATGCCCTGATGCGGCAGCTCGGGGCGATGTCCTGAGCCGACCGGCCCCGGCCCGTGAAGCCCGCCCACGGAAAGACCCCGGCCCACGGAAAGACCCCGGTCGCCACCGCGGAGCGGCGGCGACCGGGGTCGCAGTCCGAAAGGAGCCGGTCAGCGGTCGGCGGACCGGCTCATCGGGGGGTCAGTGGCTGTGGCCGTGACCGTGGCCGTGCCCGTGACCGTTGGCCTCTTCCTCTTCCTTCTTCTCGACGACCAGGGTCTCGGTCGTGAGCAGCAGGGAGGCGATGGAGGCGGCGTTCTCCAGGGCGGAGCGGGTGACCTTGACCGGGTCGATGACGCCGGCCTTGACCAGGTCGCCGTACTCGCCGGTGGCGGCGTTGAAGCCGTTGCCCTTCTCCAGCTCGCCCACCTTGGCGGTGATGACGTAGCCCTCGAGGCCGGCGTTCTCGGCGATCCAGCGCAGCGGCTCGACCGCGGCGCGGCGGACGACCGCGACACCCGTGCCCTCGTCGCCGGTCAGGTCGAGGTTGTCCTCCAGGACCTTGACGGCGTGGACGAGCGCGGAGCCGCCACCGGAGACGATGCCCTCCTCGACCGCGGCGCGGGTCGCGGAGATGGCGTCCTCCAGACGGTGCTTCTTCTCCTTGAGCTCCACCTCGGTGGCGGCGCCGACCTTGATGACGCAGACGCCGCCGGCGAGCTTCGCCAGGCGCTCCTGGAGCTTCTCGCGGTCCCAGTCGGAGTCGGTCGCCTCGATCTCGGCCTTGATCTGGTTGACGCGGCCGAGCACGTCCTCGGCGGAGCCGGCACCGTCGACGATGGTGGTGTCGTCCTTGGTGATGGTCACGCGGCGCGCGGTGCCCAGGATGTCCAGGCCGGCCTGGTCGAGCTTGAGGCCGACCTCCTCGGCGATGACGGTGGCACCGGTGAGGGTGGCCATGTCCTGGAGCATCGCCTTGCGGCGGTCACCGAAGCCGGGCGCCTTGACGGCGACGGCGTTGAAGGTGCCGCGGATCTTGTTGACGACGAGGGTGGAGAGGGCCTCGCCCTCGACGTCCTCGGCGATGATCAGCAGCGGCTTGGAGCCACCCGACTGGATGACCTTCTCCAGCAGCGGCAGCAGGTCCTGGATCGAGGAAATCTTGCCCTGGTGGATCAGGATGTAGGGGTCTTCGAGGACCGCCTCCATGCGCTCCTGGTCCGTGACGAAGTACGGCGACAGGTAGCCCTTGTCGAAGGCCATGCCCTCGGTGAACTCCAGCTCCAGGCCGAAGGCGTTGGACTCCTCGACGGTGATGACACCGTCCTTGCCGACCTTGTCCATCGCCTCGGCGATGAGCTCGCCGACCTGCTGGTCCTGCGCGGAGAGCGCGGCGACGGCGGCGATGTCGGACTTGTCCTCGATCGGGCGGGCGGTCGCGAGGAGCTCGGCGGACACGGCCTGGACCGCGGCGTCGATGCCCTTCTTCAGGGCGGCCGGGGAGGCGCCGGCGGCGACGTTGCGCAGACCCTCGCGGACCAGCGCCTGGGCCAGGACGGTGGCGGTGGTGGTGCCGTCACCCGCGATGTCGTTGGTCTTGGTCGCCACCTCCTTCACCAGCTGCGCGCCGAGGTTCTCGTACGGGTCGTCCAGCTCGACCTCGCGGGCGATGGTGACACCGTCGTTGGTGATGGTGGGGGCGCCGAACTTCTTGTCGATGACGACGTTGCGGCCCTTGGGGCCGATCGTCACCTTGACCGTGTCGGCAAGCTTGTTGACGCCGCGCTCGAGGGCGCGACGGGCGTCCTCGTCGAACTTCAGGATCTTCGCCATGGGAGCGGTTCAGCCCTCTCGGAAAACTCGGGTTCAACGACCCGCGCCCCTCGCCGCCCGGCAATCAGCGGGGTGACCAGGGGCGCAGATCAAAGCAGTTCTGGGAGAAGTGAATTACTTCTCGATGATCGCGAGCACGTCGCGAGCCGAGAGGACGAGGTACTCCTCGCCGCTGTACTTCACCTCGGTGCCGCCGTACTTGCTGTACAGCACGATGTCGCCGACGTTGACGTCCAGCGGGAGACGCTGGCCGTCCTCGAAGCGGCCCGGGCCCACGGCGAGGACGACGCCCTCCTGGGGCTTCTCCTTCGCGGTGTCCGGGATGACCAGGCCGGAGGCCGTGGTCTGCTCGGCGTCGAGCGGCTGGACCACGATGCGGTCCTCAAGCGGCTTGATGGCAACCTTGGAGCTGGCGGTCGTCACGATCCGACCTCCCCCTTCGGAGATCTCACGGGGTTAACTGTCTGAGGTGGCGACCAGGTGGATCCGTCGTCGCGGGTGCCGGACCTGCCCGTCGCTGTGTTGGCACTCACCGGGGGCGAGTGCCAGGTGCGAGACTATTCCGGCGATTAGCACTCGGTCAAGCGGAGTGCCAATACGCTCCTCCCGCGTTCACACATCCGGCCATCCCGCCCGCCGAGTCGGCCGGTTCCAGGCGGGTCCCCGCCGCCCGTCCCCCGCCCGAACGATCCGGAAGGAACCTCGGGGAGCGCGCCGCCGTCTCAGACGATATGAAGATAAAGCGCCCCATTGACGGCCAGATCGGACCAATGCCTTCCGCTTCCGGCGCCGGCACCGACGGTCGCGGCGACCCGTGCGGGGGCTGAGGCCGCTGACGGCGGCCGGAGCCCGCCGCCGCACCGAGGCGCTGCTGCTCGTCCTCGTCGTCGGCATCACCGTCCTCGGGGAGGCGAGCGCCGGCCTGGGGCTGAACGGCGAGCTGCCCGCCGACCTCGCCGGCTTCGCGATCAGCATGAGCCTGCTGGCCCTGGTGGCCCACCTGGGCGTGCGCCGGTTCGCCCCGTACGCGGATCCGCTGATCCTGCCGCCGGCCATGCTGCTGACCGGGCTCGGGCTGGTGCTGCTGCACCGGCTGGACCAGCCGTACATCGAGCGGTACGGCGGGGAGGCCAACGCTCCCGGCCAGCTGGTGTGGACGGTGATCGGCGTGGCCGCCTGCCTGCTGGTGGTGGCGCTGCTGCGGGACCACCGGCTGCTCCAGCGGTTCATCTACCTCACGATGGCCGGGGCGCTGGTGCTGCTGGCCGCGCCGGCGTTCTCGCCCGCGGACACCTACGGCGCGAAGCGCTGGATCGTCATCGGCGGCTTCTCCGCGCAGCCGGGCGAGTTCGTGAAGATCATGATCGCGGTCTTCTTCGCCGGCTACCTGGTCGTCCACCGGGACTCCCTCGCCCTGACCGGGCGGCGGTTCCTGGGCCTGCGGCTGCCCCCGATGCGCCAGCTGGGGCCCCTCGTCACCGTGTGGATCCTGTCGATGCTGGTGCTGGTCTTCGAGCGCGACCTGGGCACCTCGCTGATCTTCTTCGGCGTCTTCGTGGTGATGCTGTACGTCGCCACCGAGCGCACCGGCTGGATCGTGTGCGGGCTGGTCATGGCCGCGGCCGGCGCGTTCGTCGTGGGCTCGACCGAGCCGCACGTGAAGGCGCGCGTGGCCGCCTGGCTGAACCCGCTGTCGTACTACTGGAAGGACCGGCCGCCGGGGGTCACCTCGGACCAAGCGGCGCAGGCCCTCTTCAGCTTCGGCACCGGCGGGATCTCCGGGACGGGGCTCGGCCTCGGACACCCGGAGCTGATCGTGTTCGCGGGCCGCAGCGACTTCATCCTGACGACGGTGGGCGAGGAGCTCGGCCTGACCGGGGTCATGGCCGTGCTGCTCCTCTACGCGCTCCTCGTGCAGCGGGGGCTGCGGATGGCGCTGGGCGCCCGCGACCCGTTCGGGAAGCTGCTGGCGGTGGGCCTGTCGGCGGCGCTGGCGCTCCAGGTGTTCGTGGTGGCGGGCGGCGTGACGGGGCTGATCCCGCTGACCGGCAAGGCGCTGCCGTTCCTGGCGAAGGGCGGCTCGTCCCTGCTGGCCAACTGGATCATGATCGCCCTGCTGCTGCGGATCAGCGACAGCGCGGAGCGGCAGCGCCTCGCCGACCGCCGCGGCCCGGTGGAGACCGTGATCACGCCGGTGGTGGCGGCCGGGCGGGGCTGAGGGCGGAGGGGCCGAGGGCTGAGGGGACCGTCGGCCGCCCGTTGCGCGGCCCGGCCGCCGCGGAACCGGCCGCCCGCGCCCTCCGGGCTGCTCAGCCGCCGCCCGCGGCCTCGATCACCCGTTTGGCCGCCTCGGCCTCGGCCGCGGCGGGCGACAGCTCGGACAGCGTGTCGAGGTCGTGGTCCTCCTCCAGCTCCCGCTCCCAGGCGTCGGCCAGCTCCTGCTGCCGGGCGGGGGGCAGCTCTTGGACCTTGTCCCGGTGGGCAGGGCTCAGGACGTTCAGGAAACGCTCGACGGTGTCGATCGGCATCGCTTCGCCTCCCGGTGCGGCGGGGGTGTGGGGTTGCGTCCATTCCTCCCGCGGCGGGCCGGGCCCGTACCCGGCGGCCCGCGCCCTTCACCTGAACGGGCCGTGTCCCAAGCGGCCTCGGGGAGGCCCGCTCAGAGGTAGTCCTCCAAGCGGCCTATGCGGAAGCCCTGCTCCTGGATGCTCTGCAGCATGCGGGTGGTCATCTGGACCTCCGTCGCGCCCTTGAGCTCGGAGGGGCCGCGGAAGTGGGCCAGGATGATGTCGCCGGGCCTGAGGCCGGAGCCCTCGGCGTACTGGAAGTTGTTGATCTGCATCGACGCCCGCCACAGGACCACCTGGGTGATGCCGCACTCGGCGGCCGCCTTGAGGGTGTCGTCGTTGTAGTTGCCGAACGGCGGGCGGAAGCGGGTGGGCTTGGCCCCGAAGCGCTTCTCCAGGCGTTCCTGCTGACCGCATATCTCCTTCTTCTGCGCCGCGTAGGGCAGGGTCCGGAGGTTCGGGTGGGTCAGGGTGTGGTTGTTGATGGTGCTGCCGGAGCCGTTGTCCCGGAGCTTCTCGAAGTGCCCGTAGTCCGAGGACGCCACGTTGTCGGTGAGGTACATGCTGATCGGCAGCTTCAGGTCGGCCGCCATCTTCAGGAATTCGGGATCCTTCTCGGCCCCGTCGTCGAAGGTCAGGAAGACGACCTTCTCCGTGGCCGGCACGGGTATTCGGTCCACGACCTGGGCCTTGCCCGGAGCGGCCGGCGGCAGGGCCGGCTTCTGCGCCGGCTTCGGCGCGAACTGCACCGGGGCGGCCAGCCCCCACTTCCTGTACGCCTGGTCGCCGGCGGCGGCCGAGGGCGACGCGCCCGGGGCGCCCTGGGCGGCGGCCCCGGACGAGGCCGAAGGGCTCGGCTGCCCGTCGGTGGCCTTCCGGCCCAGCCGCTCGATGGGGTCGACGCTGTTCCCACACCCCGTCAGGGACAGCGCGAGCGCGCCGGCCGCCAGCGTCCCGGCCACCGGCCGGCGCGCGTACCTCACAAGTAATCCTCCAAGCGGGCCACGGCGTACCCCTTGTCCGTGACGGTCTTCATGACGTGGCGGACCATGTCGGGCATGGTGCCCTCCCAGTCCTCGCTCCCCCGGAAATGCGTGAGGATGATATCTCCGGGGTGCAGGTCGCGGTCCCATTCACGGTAGTCCATGCGGCTCGGGAAGGCCTCGGCGTTCCACAGCGGAACCGCTTTGATTCCACAGGACTTGGCCGCACGCAGGGTGTCCTCGTTGTAGTTCCCGTACGGCGGGCGGAAGGCCGTCGGCCGCTTGCCGAACTTCCTCTGCATCGTGTCCTGCTGTCCGCAGATTTCCTCGCGCTGCTTCTCGTACGAGAGCGCCGGCAGGTAGCGGTGGTTGAGCGAGTGGTTGTTCAGGGTGACGCCGGCGGCCTGCATCTCCTTGAAGTACGAGTAGTTCTCGCGGATGAGGTAGTCACTGAGGAACGCCGTGTACGGGATCTTCAGCTCCTGCATCATCTTCAGGAACTCGGGGTCCTTCTCGGCGCCGTCATCGACCGTCAGGAAGACGACCTTCTCCTCCGTCGGGATCGAGGTGAAGACGGGCGGGAGGTCCTCGTGGCCGTCGACCTCGAAGCCCTCGCGGGTGGTGATCTCCGGCTTCCGCTTCGGCGCCGGCGGCGCGTCCAGCGGCGGCTTGTCCAGCTTCCACTTCTTCACCGCGGCGAGCCGGGCCTGCCGGGCTGCCGCCTGCTGTTCGGCGCGGGTGCCGGGCGCCGCGCCCTCGGCACCGCCCGCGGCCCCGGCAGCCGCCGGGGCGCCCTTGCCCCCCTTGGTCGGGGCGGGTGAGCCGCCGGAGTCCGCGGAGGTGCCGCAGGCCGTTCCCAGGGCGGCGACGAGCAGGGCGGACAGGGCGACCCCCGTCCGGCCGCGCGAGCCGGCAGCACGCCGGCGACCAAGAAGCGCTTTTTGTTCCTTTTGTCGTACTAGCTGCATAGCAGCGGATCCTGACATCGCAACAGCGCTCCGCCCCGCCGACACCGCGAACGGAAGACGACCTTCCATCGAGTGGCCCACACTGACCGACAATGAGGGGGTGACCCCCGAAGACTTCGCCGCCCTCCTGACCCCCGAGGGCCGCGCCCTCCTGGACTCGCTCCGCGACTACGACCCGGGCCAGGAGCTCGCCGTCGCCACCCGGCTGCGCCGCGAGCACCCCGCGCAGCTGGTCTCCGCCGCGCTCGGGCAGGCCCGGCTGCGGCAGCGCGCGGCTGCCAAGTTCGGGGCGGACGCGTTCCGGATGTACTTCACGCCCGGCGGCGCCGAGATGGCCACGCGCGCCCCGGTGGCCGCGTACCGCGCCCAGCGGTTCGCGGCGCTCGGCGTGCGCAGCGTCGCCGACCTGTGCTGCGGCATCGGCGGGGACGCCCTCGCCCTGGCCCGGCTCGGCATCCGCGTGCTGGCGGTGGACCGCGACCCGCTGACCGCCGCCGTGGCCCGGGCCAACGCCGAGGCGCTGGGGCTGGCGGACCTGGTCGAGGTCCGGGAGGCGGACGTGACCGGCGTCGACACCGCCGGGTACGACGCCGTCTTCCTCGACCCCGCCCGGCGCGGCGGCAATCGGGGAGGGGCCGCGCGCAGCGCGTCCGTGAGGGGTGGCGGCCGGGCGACGGGCGGGCGGATCTTCGACCCGGAGGCCTACTCGCCGCCCCTGTCCTGGGCGGTGGAGGCGGCCCGTACGGCGCGGTACGCGGCCGTCAAGATCGCCCCCGGGATCCCGCACGAGGCGGTGCCGGAGCAGGCCGAGGCCGAGTGGATCTCCGACCACGGGGACGTGAAGGAGGCCGTGCTGTGGTTCGGGACCGACCCGGGCGCCGTCCGCGCGACCCTGCTCCCCGGCCCGCGCACCCTGCACACCGCCGCCCCGCTGCCCGACCCGGAGACCGGACCGGTCGGCCGCTACCTGTACGAGCCCGACGGCGCCGTCATCCGCGCCCACCTGGTCGCCGAGGTCGCGCGGGAACTCGGCGGCCGGCTCATCGACCCGACCATCGCCTACGTCACCGCGGACGAGCTGCGCGCGACGCCGTACGCGACCGCGTACGAGATCACCGACGTGCTGCCGTTCGGCCTGAAGAGGCTGAAAGCCCTGCTGCGCGAGCGCGAGGTCGGCATCCTGACCGTGAAGAAGCGCGGCTCGGCCATCGAGCCCGAGGAGCTGCGCAAGAAGGTCAAGCCGCAGGGGCGGAACGCGGCGACCGTGTTCCTGACCCGGGTCGCGGGCGCCCCGTCGATGCTGATCGGGTCGCCCGTCAGCGCCCCGTGACGCCGGCCGGCCGAGGCGGGAAGGCGCGCACGGCCCAGCGGTAGTGCGCGCCGGCCTTGCCGAGGCCCAGCAGGCCGGCAACCCACAGGATGGTGCCGAGGCCGATGAGGTACGCCACCTCGCCGTACGTGCTGTCGCCCGGCCGGGCCGATGCCGCGGCGGCGAAGGACACGCAGAGCCCGAACGCGGCCGCCGCGAAGGAGGCGAGCGCCCAGAGCAGGCTCATCCCGGGGGAGCGCAGCCACGCGTCGGCGGCCGGGTCAGGGTCCGCCTCGGCCCAGGCGCGCAGCAGCCGGCGCATCTCGCGGTCCCGCCGGACGCACCATGCGAACCAGAACCCGGTCGGGATCATCACGCCCGCGCCGAGCAGGGCGAAGACGGTGCCGTAGACCACCGAGAAGGGGTCCGGTGTCTCGTAGGACATCAGGGCCGCGCCGACGAGGGACCAGCCGACGGCGAAGACGGCGGCCACGGCCCAGAGCAGGAGCAGTGCCCCGGGGCCCAGGCTGCGCCGGTCCAACTCCCGCAGGATGCGCACGCGGTCGGCACGCAGGGCCTGTACGGAGGCCCCGTCCAGCCGGGCCCGCACGTGGGCGGGCGGCGGCGGGGGCGGCAGGTCAGGGCGTGTCATGCGCATGACCCTAGCGGCCGCCGGCCGCCCCGCGGCTCAGGACCCGCCGGAGGTCTCCGCCTCCACCGACTCGAACCGCCAGCGGTGCACCGCGCGCGTGATCAGGTCGGCCGCGGGCTCCGGGAGTTCGGGGAGGTCGGCCGCCAGGCCCTCGGCAGCCTCCCACCAGGTGATCACCAGCACCCGGTCCTGCGGGGCCCGCAGCACCTCCCGGCGCAGCGGCTCCCGGGCGAGGACCTGCGCACGGGCCCACTCCAGCAGCTCGCCGCCGCGGCCGTCGGCGGCGCGGGCCTCCCACATCAGCGCGACCGTGCTCACGAGTACAGGTTGTCCTTGCTCAGCTCGTGCACGTGGTCGTGGTCGTGGTCGTGGCTGTGACCGTGGCCGTGCGCGTGGCCGTGCTCGGCCCGGTCCCCGTTCCCGTCCCCGTCCCCGTCCTCCTGGCCGACGCCCGGCACGTGCGGGTCCGTCACCGGCAGCGAGGAGTCCGCCGACAGGTCCCAGTCCGAGGCGGGACGGTTCCGCTTGACCATCTCCGCGCCCAGCGCCGCGACCATCGCGCCGTTGTCCGTGCACAGCTTCGGCCGCGGCACCCGCAGGATGATCCCCGCGTCCTCGCAGCGCTCCTGCGCGAGCGCACGCAGCCGGGAGTTGGCCGCGACCCCGCCGCCGATCATCAGGTGGTCGACGCCCTCGTCCTTGCAGGCGCGGATCGCCTTGCGGGTCAGCACGTCCACCACGGCCTCCTGGAAGGAGGCCGCGACATCGCGCACCGGCACCTCCTCGCCCGCGTTCCGCTTCGCCTCGATCCAGCGGGCGACGGCCGTCTTGAGCCCGGAGAAGGAGAAGTCGTACGCCGGGTCGCGCGACCCGGTCAGCCCGCGCGGGAAGTTGATCGCCTTGGGGTTGCCCTCCTTGGCCAGCCGGTCGATGACCGGGCCGCCGGGGAAGCCGAGCTGGAGCACGCGCGCGATCTTGTCGAAGGCCTCGCCGGCCGCGTCGTCGATGGTCGCGCCCAGCGGCCGCACGTCGGAGGTGATGTCCGGGGCGAGCAGCAGGGAGGAGTGCCCGCCGGACACCAGCAGCGCCATCGTCGGCTCCGGCAGCGGCCCGTGCTCCAGCTGGTCCACGCAGATGTGCGAGGCCAGGTGGTTCACCCCGTAGAGCGGCTTGCCGAGCGCGTACGCGTACGCCTTGGCCGCCGAGACGCCGACCAGCAGCGCCCCCGCGAGGCCGGGGCCGGCGGTGACCGCGACGCCGTCGAGGTCGCGGGCGCTGACCCCGGCCTCCTTCAGGGCGCGCTCGATGGTCGGGACCATCGCCTCCAGGTGGGCGCGGGAGGCCACCTCGGGCACGACGCCGCCGAAGCGGGCGTGCTCGTCGACGCTCGACGCGACCGCGTCCGCCAGCAGGGTGGTGCCGCGGACGATGCCGACGCCGGTCTCGTCGCAGGAGGTCTCGATGCCGAGGACGAGGGGTTCGTCAGCCATGGGTCTCACCTTGTACGGGTCCGTCCGCGGGGACGGAGTGTGCGGGATCGGAAAGGCGCATCACGAGCGCGTCGACGTTGCCGGGCTGGTAGTAGCCCCTGCGGAAGCCGATCGGCTCGAATCCGAAGCGCTCGTAGAGCTTCTGGGCCCGGGTGTTGTCCACCCGTACCTCCAGCAGCACCTCGGCGCACTCGAACGCGGTGGCGGCCCGCAGCAGGTCCGTGAGGAGCCGGGCGCCGAGCCCGGTCCCCCACTGGTCGCGTGCGGCCGCGATGGTCTGTACGTCGGCCAGGTCGCCGGCGGTGGCCAGCCCGGCGTAGCCGACCAGGCGGCCCGCCCCCGCGGCGGAGCCGCTGTCGGACACGGTCTCGGCCACCACGTAGTGGCGAGTGGCGTGCGGGCCGCGGGCGTGGGCGAGCTCGGACCAGAACATTCCGGCGGACCAGGCGTCCTCGGGGAACAGCTCCTGCTCCAGTTCCAGCACGGGCTCGATGTCCCACCAGCGCATCTCGCGCAGCACGGCGGTACCGGTACCTGCGGTCACTGCGGGGTGACCACCTTGTAGTTCTTCGGCACCTGCGCGTCGGGCCGGCGCAGGTAGAGCGGCGTCGGGGGCAGGAACTCCTGCCCGGCCGCGAGCCGGTGCACCGCCAGCGCCGCGAGGCCCGCGGCGCTCTGGTGCTCGGGGCCGCGCGCGTCGGTGAACACCTCCGGGTACAGCAGGGCGCCCTGGCCGACGGCCGGCAGCCCGGCGACCCGTTCGGCGATCTCGGCCGGGCGGTCCACGGCGGGCTCGCCGACCCGGGTGAGCGGGTCCTCGTAGCGGGCCCAGTAGACCTCCTTGCGCCGCGCGTCGGTGGCGACGGTGAAGGGGCCCTCGATCCCGGCGGCCCCCGCGGCGTACGCGAGGCCGTCGAGGGTGCACAGGCCGTGCACGGGGATGCCGAGGACGGAGGCGAAGGTGGCCGCGGTGGCGAGGCCGACGCGCAGCCCGGTGTAGGGGCCGGGGCCGACGCCGACGACGATGCCGGTGAGGGCGTCGAGCTTCAGCCCGGCCTCGGCGAGGACCCGGTCCACCGACGGCAGCAGGAGCTCCCCGTGGCGGCGGGCGTCGACCTGGTGGGACTCGGCGAGGACGTTCTCGCCGTCGTGCAGGGCGACGGTGACGGCGGGCGTGGCGGTATCTACAGCGAGCAAGAGCACACGAACAGCCTACGACTCCCCGGGGCCCGGCCCTCGCGGCCGGGCGGCGGGCAACCCGGCTGCTACCTTCGACCCCAGGATTCGAACTCGGGACTCGGCCCGGGATGTGCCGGGACCCGGCGCACCGGGGAAGCACGAGAGGTGGAGCAAGTGGGACGCAGCAGCTCGGGAATCGTGGCCGGGCTCACCGCCGCAGCGATCGCCGCGGTCGGGTTCCTCGGCTACCAGGCCTCCGCGACCGCGCCCGCGCCGCCCGCGCACGGGGCCGCGCCGTCGGCGGCGCCCTCGGCCCAGGCGCCCGCGCCGGCGCCCGGACCGGCGAAGCCGAACGCCGTGCCGGCCGACTCCGGCACGGGTACGCGCGTCGTGTACTCGGCGGCCCTGAAGCGGGTGTGGCTGGTCACCGAGGACGGGAAGGAGCCGAGGACCTTCGCGGTGGTGCCGAGCACGGTGCACCCGAAGCCGGGCACCTACCTGGTGAATTCCCGCTCGAACGCGGTCACCGGCTCGGACGGCGTGCCGGTCGAGCACGTCGTGCGCTTCGCGATCGCCGAGGGCAGCGGGGTCGTGATCGGCTTCAGTGCCCGCGCGGACGGGAAGCTGCCCGAGCCCGACCCGACCCGGAAGACCGGCGGCATCCGGATGAGCCGGGCGGACGGCGACGCGATGTGGGCCTTCGCGACGATCAACTCGAAGGTCGTCGTCGTCCCCTGAGTCCCCTGAGGTCGACGTCCCCCGACTTCACCCGAACGAAGGATCCTCAGGCCGCCTCGGGCTCCGGGGCGGCCTGTTCGCGCCGGCCGGGTCCGCGGCCGCTGCCATCGGCCGCCGCGCCCGCGCCGGCCGGACCGGCTGGACCGGCCGGCTCCTGCGGTCCGTCCGCCTCCTGCCGTGCGCGCTCGCGCGCCGGCGGCGTCGAGACGGCCGCCGCGGCCGCGCCCGCGGCGAGCAGCACGCCCATCGGCACCGCGGAGAAGACGCCCATGGGCACGGCGGACATGCGGGGGTCGCGCGGTGCCGCTGCTCCTGTCGACATGGCTGCCTCCTGGCCCGGGCCGGCCGCACTTAGGTAGGCCTAACCTGCCCTCCGTACCATGTGACCACGCGCGCCTCTCCCGGCGCAATATCTTGCCGACACCTTGTCGGTACCTCTTGGGGCCCGCCCCGGAAAGCATCCCCGGGGCCGGCCGGGCCTCAGCCCGCCGCGACGGCCCCGAGGCCCGCCAGCAGGCCCGGTGCGGCCCAGCGATCGCCGACACCGCGCACGGTGACCTCCCGTACGTCGTCCAGGACCTCCTCGTGGCCGACCGCCCGCGCGATCACCACGTGCAGCCGGTCCTCCGAGAGCTCCTCGACCTTGCCGTCGCCCCACTCGACGACGACCACGGACTCCGGCAGCGAGACGTCGAGGTCCAGGTCCTCCATCTCGTCCAGCCCGCCGCCCAGCCGGTACGCGTCCACGTGGACCAGCGCCGGCCCGCCGCGCAGCGAGGGGTGCACCCGGGCGATCACGAAGGTCGGCGAGGTCACCGCGCCCCGGACGCCCAGCCCCTCGCCGAGCCCGCGGGTCAGCGTGGTCTTGCCCGCGCCGAGCTCCCCGGTCAGCAGGACGAGGTCGCCGGGACGGAGCAGGCCGGCGATGCTGCGGCCCAGGGCCTGCATGGCCTCGGGCGAGTCGACGGTGATGCGCGCCCCTGCGGCGGCGCCTTCAGGATCCCGAGATCCCCGCGCCGGGCTGGGAGGGGCTTCCAGCGGTACTTCTTCCATGTCCGCCAACGTTAGCCGCTGCGGGCACCGCACCGGTGCGCGCGAGCAGCTCGGTCAGCAGCCCGGTCACCGTCTGCGGGTATTCCAGCATCATCAGGTGCCCGGCCCGCTCCAGGACGACGAGCTCGGCGGCCGGCAGCGCGTCCTTGATCGCCTGGCTGTGCGCCGCCGGGGTGATCATGTCGTGGTCCCCGCCGATGACGGTGACGGGGATGTCCGCGAACCGCTGGAGGGCGGCCGTCTTGTCGTGCGCCTGGAAGGCCGGGTAGAACTCGGCGACCACGTCGATGGGCGTGCCCTCGATGAGCCGCTCCGCGAACCGGGCGACGCCCGGGTCGACCTCGCGCGGGGCGCCGAACGAGTACAGCTTGATCATGCCGGCGAAGAGGTCGGCGGTGGCCCGGCGGCCCCGCTCCACCAGCTCCACCTGCGAGCCGAGCGCCTTGAGCACGGGCGGCAGGATCCGGCGCACCGCGCCCACGCCCATGGCGGGCAGACCGTACGTCACCTCGTTCAGGCGGCCGCTGGACGTGCCCACCAGGGCGACCCCGAGCACCCGGTCGCGCACCAGCTCCGGGTACTGCTCGGCGAACGCCATGATGGTCATACCGCCCATCGAGTGACCCACCAGGACCAGCGGGCCCTCCGGGGCGGCGGCGTCGATGACGGTCTTCAGGTCGCGGCCCAGCTGGTCGATCGTCACCGGTTCGCCGTCGGCCTGGGCGAAGCCGCGAGCGCTGCGGCCGTGGCTGCGCTGGTCCCAGTACACGGCGCGGACGAGGCCCCGCAGGGCGGCGCGCTGGAAGTGCCACGAGTCCTGGGCCAGGCAGTAGCCGTGGCAGAACACGACGGTCGGCGCGGGACGCTCCTTGCGGCGCAGGCGGGGGCGCGGCCGCTGGGCGGCGTCCCCGTCCGGCTCCTCGACCTCGTAGTGGAGCTCGGTCCCGTCGTCGGCGTAGGCGGCGCCCGGCGTTCCGCGCAGGGAGCCGTAGTCGCCGGCGGCGTCGAGGGCGAGGCGCGCCTTGCGGCGCACGCTGCGCCCGACCGTGATCCGTTCGACGGCGACACCGGCCGCCGCACCCGCGGCTATCACGCCGATCACGGCTCCGGCCCAGCCGGCCCTGCGCCAGTTCTCGCTCACGCCGTCGTCCTCAACTCAACTCAGCCGTTGCGGTAGACGCGGGGTACGCGCCCTCCGATACGAGTGACGATCTCATACGCGATGGTCCCTGCCGCCTGAGCCCAGTCCTCGGCGGTGGGTTCGCCGTGCTCGCCGCTGCCGAACAGAACGGCCTCGTCCCCCGCCCGCACCGCGGCTCCGGGGCCGAGGTCGACGACGAACTGGTCCATCGCGACACGCCCGGCGACACGCCGGATCCGGCCGCCGACGGAGACCGGGCCGCGGCCGGAGGCGTGCCGGGGTATGCCGTCGGCGTACCCGGCGGGGATCAGCGCGAGGGTCGTCTCGTCGTCGGTGACGTAGTGGTGGCCGTAGCTGACGCCGTGGCCGGCGGGCACCGTCTTGACCAGGGCCACGGACGCCTTGAGGGTCATCGCCGGGCGCAGCCCGAGCTCGGCGGGGGTCCCGAGCTCGGGGGCGGGCGACACGCCGTAGACGGCGAGGCCGCAGCGCACCAGGTCGAAGTGGCTGTCGGGGAGGGTCAGCGTCGCCGGCGAGTTGGCGATGTGCCGGACCTCGGGCTCCAGCCCCTCCTTCTCGGCGTACGCGAGCAGGTCGCGAAATGCAGCGAGCTGAAGCTCGATGGAGGGATGCCCGGGCTCGTCGGCGCAGGCGAAGTGCGACCAGACGCCGGTGACGCGGACGGTTCCCTCGGCCTCGGCGGCGGCCGCCGCACCGACGAGCTCCGCCCAGTCGGCGGGCTGGCAGCCGTTGCGGCCGAGGCCGGTGTCGGCCTTGAGCTGGATCCGGGCGGTCCGCCCGGCCGCCCGGGCGGCGGCGGTCACCTCGTCGAGGGCCCACATCCCGCTGACGGACACGTCGACATCGGCCTCGATCGCCTCGCGCCAGGGCCCGCCGGGGGTCCACAGCCAGCACATGATCCGGCCGCCGATCCCGGCGGCGCGCAGGGCGAGCGCCTCCTCCGGGGTGGCGGTGCCGAGCCAGGTGGCGCCGGCGTCGAGGGCCGCGCGGGCGCAGGGGACCGCGCCGTGCCCGTAGGCGTTCGACTTGACCACGGCCATGAGCTCGGCCCGGGGGGCCCGGGCGCGCAGTGCGCGCACGTTCGCCCGTACGGCGTCCAGATCGATCTCGGCGTACACGCGCCCCGGTGTCTCGTTCATCGCCCCCAGTCTCTCAGAGCCCGCCCCACCCCCGCGCGACCGCCATTCCCCTCCGGGCCGGCCTCCCGGCGCCGCCCACCGGCGCCGGCCGGGCAACGGCCCGCGCGCCCGGCCCACCGAACGGGCGAGCCCCGTCGGCCCAACGCCGCCCCGCCGGCACGCATCAGCCCCGTCGGCGATCGGGGCGGGGGGCGCGGGGCGCGGGGGGCCGGGGGCCCGGTCCCCGGAGCGGCGGCGCGGCCCGGCGGGGGGTCAGGGGTGGGTGGCGTTGCGCCAGGCGGCGGGGAGGGCCTCGGCCACCTCATGGGCGAGGACCGGCGCCCCCGCGGCGGCCAGCCGAGCGGCAAGCCCGTGCAGGTACGCCGCCACCGCCCCCGCATCGGCGGCCGCCAGCCCGGCCGCCAGCAGCGACCCGCCGAGCCCCGACAGCACGTCGCCGCTGCCCGCCGTCGCCAGCCACGGCGTACCGGTGGGGTTCACCCGCACCGGCCGGCGCCCGCCCCCGTCGCTCACGAGCGTCGTCGACCCCTTGAGCAGGGCCGCGGCCCCGTACCGCCCGGCCAACTCCCGTACGGCCGCCAGCCTCCCGGATTCCACCGCTTCCCGCGGCACCCCCAGCAGGGCGGCCGCCTCCCCGGCGTGCGGGGTCAGCAGCGTGGCCGCCGGACGGGCGCGCAGCACCTCCGGATCGAGCCCGCGCAGCCCGTCCGCGTCCACCAGCACCGGCACCGGGTCGGCCAGGACCCGGGCGACGTCCTGGCCGCGCCCCTCCCCCAGCCCGGGTCCGACGACCCACGCCTGGACCCGGCCCCACCCGATCAGCGTCTCGGGGTAGCGGGCGAGCACCTCCTCCACCGCCGGGCCGACGTACCGCACGGCGCCCGCACCGCCCCGCAGGGCTCCCGCCACGGCGAGCACGGCCGCGCCGGGGTACTGCGCCGATCCGGCGACGATGCCGATGACGCCCCGGCGGTACTTGTCGCTGGACGCGGCGGGCCGCGGCAGCAGCCGCGCCACGTCGGCGTGCTGGAGGGCTTCGGCCTCGGGGCCGGCGGAGGCGTCGAACTCCAGCCCGATGTCCACGAGCCGCACCACGCCGGCCCGCGACGCCCCGGGGTCGATCAGCAGCCCCGGCTTGTGCGTCCCGAAGGTCACGGTGACGTCGGCCCGCACGGCCGCCCCGGCCACCTCCCCGGTGTCCGCGTCCACCCCGCTCGGCAGGTCCACGGCGACCACGGCCGCCCCGGCCGGGATCCGCTCCACCAGTGCCGCGGCCGCCGGCCGCAGTCCGCCGCGCCCGCCGATGCCGAGCAGCCCGTCCACGACGAGGTCCGCCCGGTCGGGCACGGTCTCGGCGACCCGCCCGCCGGCGGCCCGCAGCGCGGCCAGCCCGCCCGGGTGCATCCGCTGCGGGTCCATCGGCACCGCGGTCACCCCGGCGCCGCGCCGGGCCAGCCGGGCGCCCGCGTACAGCGCGTCGCCGCCGTTGTCCCCCGGCCCGACGAGCAGCACGACCCGCGCCCCGTACACCTTCGGCAGCAGGTCCGCGCAGGCGGCGGCGAGTCCGGCCGCCGCCCGCTGCATCAGGGCGCCTTCCGGGAGCCGGGCCATCAGCTGCCGTTCGGCCGCCCGTACGTTCTCCACGCTGTAAGCAGTACGCATGCCCCCAGCCTGCCCGATCGGGCGGCCCGATCGGCTGCGCTACGCCCCGGGCTACGGCTCTGCGCTACGCCTCGGCGATGACCACCGCCGAGGCGACTCCCGCGTCGTGGCTGAGCGAAAGGTGAAAGGACTTCACCCCGAGCGCCACCGCCCGCGCTTCGACCGTCCCCTGCACCCGCACCCGCGGCTGCCCGGATTCCTCCACGTACACCTCGGCGTCGGTCCACAGCATCCCGGCGGGCGCGCCGAGCGCCTTGGCCAGTGCCTCCTTGGCGGCGAACCGGGCGGCGAGCGAGGCGGTTCCGCGCCGCTCGCCGCTCGGCAGCAGCAACTCGGACTCGATGAAGAGCCGCTGGGCCATGCCCGGCGTCCGCTCCAGCGCTGCACCGAAGCGGTCGATCTCGGCAACGTCGATCCCCACGCCGATAATCACAACGAACTACCCATTCACTCCACGGTCACGGACTTCGCGAGATTACGCGGCTGGTCCACCTCGTTCCCGCGCGCCGTCGCCAGTTCGCACGCGAACACCTGGAGCGGCACCGTCGCCACCAGCGGCTGGAGCAGCGTCGGCGTCGCCGGGATGCGGATCAGGTGGTCGGCGTACGGGACCACCGCCTGGTCGCCCTCCTCCGCGATCACGATGGTCCGCGCCCCGCGCGCCCGGATCTCCTGGATGTTCGACACGATCTTGTCGTGCAGGACCGAGCGCCCGCGCGGCGACGGCACGACCACCACCACCGGCAGGTCCTCCTCGATCAGCGCGATCGGCCCGTGCTTGAGCTCGCCCGCCGCGAAGCCCTCGGCGTGCATGTACGCGAGCTCCTTGAGCTTGAGCGCGCCTTCCAGCGCCACCGGGTAGCCGACGTGCCGCCCGAGGAACAGCACGGTGTTCTTGTCGGCCAGGGACCGGGCCAGGGCCCGCACCGGCTCCATCGTCTCCAGGACGGCGTCCACGGCCGCGGCGATGTCGGACAGTTCGCGGACCACCGCCTGGATCTCGTCGCCCCACTTGGTGCCCCGGACCTGCCCGAGGTAGAGCGCGACCAGGTAGCAGGCCACCAGCTGCGTCAGGAACGCCTTGGTCGAGGCGACGGCGACCTCGGGACCGGCGTGGGTGTACAGCACGGCGTCCGACTCCCGCGGGATCGTCGACCCGTTCGTATTGCAGATGGCCAGCACCTTGGCCCCCTGCTCGCGCGCGTGCCGCAGCGCCATCAGGGTGTCCATGGTCTCGCCGGACTGCGAGATCGCCACCACCAGCGTCCGCTGGTCCAGGATCGGGTCGCGGTAGCGGAACTCGCTCGCCAGCTCCGTCTCGCACGGGATGCGGGTCCAGTGCTCGATGGCCAGCTTCGCGATCATGCCCGCGTGGTAGGCCGTACCGCACGCCACGATCACGACCTTGTCGACCTCCCGGAGCACAGTGGCGGGGATGCGCACCTCGTCCAGGGTCAGCGAGCCGCTCGCGTCGATCCTGCCCAGGAGGGTGTCGGCGACAGCCTTCGGCTGCTCGGCGATCTCCTTGAGCATGAAGTAGTCGTATCCCCCCTTCTCGGCCGCCGAGGCGTCCCAGTCCACGTGGTACGCCCGCACCTCTGCGGGCGAACCGTCGAACCCGGTCACCGAGACCCCGTCGCAGCGGAGCTCGACGACCTGGTCCTGCCCCAGCTCGATCGCGGACCGCGTGTGGGCGATGAACGCGGCCACGTCCGAGGCGAGGAAGTGCTCACCCTCCCCAACGCCCACGACCAGAGGGGAGTTCCGGCGGGCGCCGACCACCACGTCCGGCGCGTCGGCGTGCACCGCGACCAGCGTGAACGCGCCCTCCAGCCGCCGGCACACCTGCCGCATGGCCTCCGCGAGGTCGTTCCCGGCGGCGGCGAACCGCTCGGCCAGCAGGTGGGCCACGACCTCGGTGTCCGTCTCCGACTCCAGCCGGTGCCCGCGCTCGGCGAGTTCGGCGCGCAGCACGGCGAAGTTCTCGATGATGCCGTTGTGGACGACGGCCACCCGGCCCGCGTTGTCCAGGTGCGGGTGGGCGTTGGCGTCGGTGGGCCCGCCGTGCGTGGCCCAACGCGTGTGCCCCAGGCCCGTGGAGCCCGCCGGCAGCGGATGCGCGACGAGCTCCTTCTCCAGGTTGACCAGCTTCCCGGCCTTCTTGGCGGACGCGACCCGCCCGTCGGCGAGCACGGCGACCCCTGCCGAGTCGTAGCCGCGGTACTCCAGCCGCTTGAGTCCGGCGATGACCACATCGAGCGCCGACTGCGCTCCTACATAACCCACGATTCCGCACATACGGCGCAGCGTACGCCGCGAGCCGCTTCCTGCCCCGCACTTGGACAAGACGAAAACCCCGCCCCGGCGAATGCGCCGGAGCGGGGTTGACGGTCGTTCAGGCGCCGGGCGCCGGGGCGCGGCTCAGCCGAGCTTCTTGACCTGCGCGTCGATGACGTCCTTCGGGAGCGCCGGCTTGCCGCCGAGGTTCTGCACCGAGAACGTGGCGAGGGTGTTGCCCTTGCGCACCACGATCAGCTGCCCGGCCATCGAGGCCTCGGCGTCGCCGAAGTCCGCGACGAAGGAGGCGGCCTCGTCGCCCGCCGTGACGGCGTCGCCCGCCACCATCTTGTTGACCTTGAGGCTCTCGCCACCCTGCGTCATCGTGTAGCCGCCCGCGCAGGCGGTGCCCGCCGTCTTGAAGGCGGTGAACGCCTCCTCGGCACCCTTGCCGTCGTAGGAGGTCAGGGTCACGGAGGTGCCGGTGGCACCGGCGAGCATCTCCAGGGCCGCCTTCGCCTTGTCCGCCTCCGACGCGTTGGGGTCGGCGGCCTTGCCGGAGGTGCCGCCGACCTGGACACGGGCCACACCGGCGGAGGCGCCCTGGGGCGCCATCGACGCGGCCTGGACGATCGGCTTGCACTCGGCCTTGTCGGTGGTGGCCGCGTGGGCCGCGATCTGGGCCGCGGAGGGCGTCTTGACCACGCTGTCCTTGGGGGCCTCGGCCTGGGTCAGCAGGAGGGGCGCCAGTTCGGCGTCCGTCTTGCCCTTGGCCGGGGCGGCGGCCGGCGCGGAGGCTGCCGGCGCGGACGGCTTGGCGTCGTCCTTCTTGTCCTCGGACGAGCCGCACGCGGTGGCGAGCAGGGCCAGCGAGACGGCGGAGGCGGTCATGACGGAACGGCGGACAAGGGTGCTGCGCACGAAAAACCCCCACAGGGTGATGCAATGACGGTCGGGAGGCCCGGACGGCACCCACTCCCCATGGGAGCGCGCCGGAGCCACCATGATCAGCAATGTACGTGCCCCCGCCGACACCCGCCCGCCCGAACGCCCCTTCGCGGCCGATCGTGATCTCAGCGAGACCGAAAGCCGCCTCCGCGCCTCCGTGCCTCCGCGCCTCCGTGCCTCCGTGCCTCCGCACCACGTGACCGACCACACCACCCACGAACGGCCCCGAGCCACGACAATGGCGGTGTGATCACTTCGCCGCCACGAAGCAGCACGCCCGAACCGGAATGCGCGATGAAGCGCCCGGAGCGGCCCGAGCGGTCCCCGCGCCGGGCCGAGGTCTCGCCGTACGTCGATCTCACCCGCGCCGAGTGGAGCGCCCTGCGCGAGCGCACCCCGCTGCCGCTGACCGCCGAGGAGGTGGAGCAGCTGCGCGGCCTGGGCGACGTCATCGACCTCGACGAGGTCCGCGACATCTACCTGCCCCTGTCCCGGCTGCTCAACCTGTACGTCGGCGCCACCAGCACCCTCCGCGGCACCCTCAACACCTTCCTCGGCGACGCGGGCGGCACCGGCCACGGCAGCCAGCAGGGCACCCCCTTCGTCATCGGCGTCGCCGGCTCCGTCGCCGTCGGCAAGTCCACCGTGGCCCGCCTGCTCCAGGCCCTGCTGGCCCGCTGGCCCGAGCACCCGCGCGTGGAGCTCGTCACCACGGACGGCTTCCTCTACCCCATGAAGGAGCTGGAGCGGCGCGGGCTCACCTCCCGCAAGGGCTTCCCCGAGTCCTACGACCGCCGGGCGCTCACCCGCTTCGTCGCCGACATCAAGGCGGGCAGGGACGAGGTCACCGCCCCGGTCTACTCGCACCTCATCTACGACATCGTCCCCGGCGAGCGGCTCGTCGTCCGCCGCCCGGACATCCTGATCGTCGAGGGCCTGAACGTGCTCCAGCCGGCCCTCCCCGGCAAGGACGGGCGCACCCGGGTCGGCCTCGCCGACTACTTCGACTTCAGCGTGTACGTGGACGCGCGCGCCGAGGACATCGAGCGCTGGTACCTCAACCGGTTCCGGAAGCTGCGCGAGACCGCCTTCCAGAACCCCTTCTCGTACTTCCGCACGTACACGCAGGTCTCCGAGGAGGAGGCGATGGAGTACGCGCAGACCATGTGGCGGACGATCAACAAGCCCAACCTGCTGGAGAACGTGGCCCCCACCCGCGGCCGGGCCACCCTCGTCGTCCGCAAGGGCCCGGACCACAAGGTGCAGAAACTCAGCCTGCGCAAGCTCTGACGGCAGCGCCTCCGCGTGCCCTGCGGGGGCTACTGTGCGGGCATGCTGCATCTGCGGATCATCGTGCCGCACGACCGGACCGACGCGGTCCTCGCACTGATCGGCCGGACGGTCGGCACCACGCACGTGGCCGTGCTCTCCGGGGCGGCCCGCGACCCGGCCGGCGACATCGTGCTGTGCGACGTGGCCCGTGAGGCCGGGGACGAGCTGCTGCACGGTCTGCGGGAGCTGGCCGTCGACCGGGACGGCGCCATCGCCGTCGAGCACATCGACCTGTCCCTGTCCGCCCGCGCCGACGAGGCGGAGGAGGAGGCCCCGGGCGAGGCCGCGGACGCCGTGATCTGGGAGCAGCTGGCCGAGGCGACCCACGAGGAGTCCACCCTCACCATCACCTACCTGCTGTTCCTCGCCATCGCGACGATGATCGCGGCCTGCGGTGTGGTCCTCGACAACGCCATCCTGATCGTGGGCGCGATGGCCCTCGGCCCCGAGTTCGGGCCGCTCGCCGGGATCTGCACCGGGCTGGTGCAGCGGGAGCCGAAGCTCGCCGGCCGCTCCGCCTTCGCCCTGGTGGTGGGCTTCACCGTGGCGATGGCGGCGACGACCCTGTTCAGCCTGGCGATGACCGGGCTGGGGCAGTTCGAGGAGGCGATGCTGGAGAACCCGCGCCCGAACACCAGCTTCATCTGGCAGCCCGACCCGTTCTCCTTCATCGTGGCCCTGCTCGCCGGCATGGCCGGCACCCTGTCCCTGACCTCGGCGAAGGCCGGCGCCCTGGTCGGCGTGGCGATCTCCGTCACCACCGTCCCGGCCGCCGCGAACGCCGCCGTTGCCTTCAGCTTCGGGGACTACGGACAGATGTGGGGCTCGGCGATGCAGCTGGCGCTGAACCTGTCCGGCATCGTCCTGGCCGGGGTCGCCACCCTCGTGGGCTGGAAACTGCTGTGGCGCACCCAGCAGCACCGGATGGTCCGGCGGCCGAGTGCGCCACGGCGCCCGTAGCCCGGTCGGGCCACGCGGGAGCGGCTAGCCGAGCGCCGTCTTCACGGCGTCCGCGAGGCGCTGCGCCACCGCGCGGGCCTGCTCGATGTCGGCGGCCTCCACCATCACCCGGACCAGGGGCTCCGTACCGGACGGACGGAGCAGCACCCGGCCGGTGGTGCCGAGCTCGCGCTCGGCGTCGGCGACGGCCTCGGCCAGCTCGCCGGAGGTGGCGACCCGGGACTTGTCCACGTCGGGCACGTTGATCAGGATCTGCGGGAGCCGCTGCATGACGCCGGCCAGCTCCGCCAGCGACCGGCCGGTGGCCGCGACGCGCGCGGCCAGCATCAGGCCGGTCAGCGTGCCGTCGCCGGTCGTCGCGTGGTCGAGGATGATCACGTGGCCGGACTGCTCGCCGCCCAGCGCGTAGCCGTGCTCCTTCATCGCCTCCAGCACGTACCGGTCGCCGACGCCGGTCTGCACGACCTGGATGCCCTCGGCCTCCATGGCCAGCTTGAAGCCCAGGTTGGACATGACCGTGCCGACGACGGTGTTCCCGCGCAGGGTGTCGGCCTCGCGCATGGCCAGGGCCAGCACCGCGAGGATCTGGTCGCCGTCGACCTCCGCGCCGGAGGCGTCGACCGCGAGGCAGCGGTCGGCGTCGCCGTCGTGGGCGATGCCGAGGTCGGCGCCGTGCTCGACGACGGCCCGCTTGAGCAGGTCGAGGTGGGTGGAGCCGCAGCCGTCGTTGATGTTCAGGCCGTCGGGCTCGGCACCGATGGTGACGATCTCGGCGCCGGCCCGGGCGAAGGCCTCGGGCGAGACGCGGGCGGCCGCGCCGTGCGCCTCGTCCAGGACGATCTTCAGCCCGTCCAGGCGGTTGGGGAGGACCCCGATGAGGTGGGCGACGTACTTGTCGAAGCCCTCGTCGTATTCGGAGACCCGGCCGACGCCGGCGCCGGTGGGCCGGTCCCAGGGCGCGCCCGTGCGGTGCTCCTCGTAGACGGCCTCGATCCGGTCCTCCAGCTCGTCGGCGAGCTTATGGCCGCCCCGCGCGAAGAACTTGATGCCGTTGTCGGGCATCGCGTTGTGGGAGGCGGAGAGCATCACGCCGAGGTCGGCACCCAGCGCACCGGTGAGATACGCCACCGCGGGGGTGGGCAGCACACCGACGCGCAGGACGTCCACGCCCGCGCTCGCGAGGCCCGCGACGACCGCGGCCTCCAGGAACTCGCCCGAGGCCCGCGGGTCGCGGCCGACCACGGCCGTCGGCCGGTGGCCCGCGAAGGTGCCGGCCTCGCCCAGTACGTGGGCCGCTGCCACGGAGAGGCCGAGCGCGAGCTCAGCCGTCAGATCCGCATTGGCGACGCCGCGTACACCGTCCGTCCCGAAGAGTTGTCCCACTGTTGTCCTCCAAGATCGCGCTTCGCTTGAGACCGCTGGTGACAGGTATGTGCCGCTCGTGGCGGTAAACGAACCGCCCCGGCAGCACAGAGAGTGCTGCCGGGGCGGTCGTTGCTGAACAGCAGGCGCAGATTAACGCTTGCTGTACTGCGGAGCCTTACGGGCCTTCTTGAGACCGGCCTTCTTGCGCTCGACCGCACGGTCGTCGCGGGAGAGGAAGCCGGCCTTCTTCAGCGCCGGGCGGTTGTTGTCGACGTCCGCCTCGTTCAGCGCACGGGCCACGCCGAGGCGCAGGGCGCCGGCCTGGCCGGAGACGCCGCCACCCGCGATGCGGGCGATGACATCGTAACGGCCGTCGAGCTCGAGCAGCTTGAACGGCTCGTTGACTTCCTGCTGGTGCACCTTGTTCGGGAAGTAGTCCTCGAGGGTGCGACCGTTGATCTTCCACTTGCCGGAGCCCGGAACGATCCGGACACGGGCAATGGCGTTCTTGCGACGGCCCAGGCCGGCGGCCGGCTGGGGGTCGCCGAAGCGACCGGCAAGGGACTCGGAGGTGTAGTCGCCCTCGACGACGACGTCCGACTCGGTGGTGTACTCCTCGACGCCCTCGAACTCGTCGACGGGGGTCTCGGCGGTGGTCTCGGCCACGATGCTCCTCAGAATTCTCTACGTCTTAGGGGGTGGCCGGAACTACTGCGCGACCTGGGTGATCTCGAACGGCACCGGCTGCTGGGCAGCGTGCGGGTGCTGGTCGCCCGAGTAGACCTTCAGCTTCGAGAGCATCTGACGGCCGAGGGAGTTCTTGGGGAGCATGCCCTTGACGGCCTTCTCGACGGCCTTCTCCGGGTTGTTCGCCAGCAGGTCGTCGTAGCGAACCGAACGCAGACCACCCGGGAAGCCGGAGTGGCGGTACGCCATCTTCTGGGACGCCTTGTTGCCGGACAGGTGGACCTTGTCGGCGTTGATGATGACGACGAAGTCGCCCATGTCCATGTGGGGGGCGTAGGTCGGCTTGTGCTTGCCCTTCAGGAGGGCAGCGGCCTGGGTCGCCAGACGGCCGAGGACAACGTCCTTGGCGTCGATGACGAGCCACTGGCGCGAGATGTCGCCGGGCTTGGGGCTGTACGTACGCACGGTCGTATGCCTTCGCTTCTTCAGTGATGGGTTCTCCCCCGAGCCTCGCGGCCCGAAGGGAAGGGTCCTGACAAGGCCACCAAAGACGATCACGACAGCCCAGGTGCACGACGGGGACGCAACCCGTGTGTACCGCTGGTCATCGGCCCGGTGGACCGGCGTAAGGCCCTTTCACGTGAGAATGAGCAAGCCAATACGCATAACGAACCAGCAGGATACCCACCGTGCCCTGGAAGGGTCAAAACGCAGACCCGGAGCCCGCCTCGGCGGGCTCCGCAGTGCGCTCTGTTCCGGGCCCGGGAAGGGTCCCCGCAGTTCGTACGCCTTCCAGGTTAACCCGCGCCGGGCGCAGGCACCGCCGCATCAGGCTCCCGGCGAACACGCACAGCGTGAAGCAGTCCTTGAACGCCCGCCGCTTGCGCTCCAGCTCGGAGGGCCACGGCACGCCCGCGACCTGCGGGAACATCCCCACCCAGAACCAGCCCGAATGCACCGCGGACCCCGCCCGCACCCCCGAGGCCAGCAGCAGCGGGAGCACCACCAGCAGGTAGTGGTCGAAGGAGGGCCGCGACACCAGGAACGCGGCCAGCATCACCATGCAGGCCGTCTCCGCCAGCCGCAGCTCGCCCCGGTCCTGGTCGTCCTCCCGCCGCCACCGCCGCCAGGCCGCCCACAGCCCGCCGAGCGCCCCCAGCCCCGCCACCAGCACCGCGACCGGCACCGGCACCCCCAGCCGGGGCAGCACCGCGATCGGTGAGGCGTCCCAGGGCAGGGCGTAGGCGTCCTGGCCCTGGAGCAGGAAGGGCAGCGTCTTGGTGAAGAACAGCGAAGGGCTCGGCATCAGCAGCGCGCCCAGCAGCGACATCCCCAGCGGCACCAGCACGGCCGCCGCCAGCCCCCGCCACCGCCCGGCCAGCACGAACAGCAGCCCGATGGGCACCAGCATCGGCTTGCAGGCGATCGCCAGCCCCACCACCAGTCCGGCGGCCGTCCACGAGCGGCGGTGGGCGAGCAGCAGGGCGAGGGGGAGGGCGGCCGCCGATACGGCCGTCCAGTTGCCGATCAGCACGAGGTTCACGTACGGCCGGAAGGCCAGCGCGAGGACGGCGAACCCGCCGACCGCGAACCGCGAGCGGGCCGGCACCGAGAACAGCCGCAGCGCCGCCCACCAGCCCGCGGCCAGCAGCCCGGAGATCGCGAGCGGCAGCACCCAGCGCAGCACCGGCGTCGGCAGCAGCGCCTCCGGGACCGCCATGACCACGGCGCTCGGCAGGTACAGGAAGCGCTTGTCCTCGTACGGCGAACCGCCCGCCAGCAGCGTGTCCGCGGCCTTCACGACGAAGGCGTTGTCCGAGCCCCAGTTCGACCGCAGGCTGGTGGAGACGGAAATCCCGAGGACGACGAGCAGCAGCCCGGCGAACCAGAGCCGGGGGGCGGGGGCCGACAGCCGGGCGGCCAGGGCCCGCCGCACCGCCGGGTCGTCCCACTTCCTGAGCCAGGTGCCAGGCCGCAGCCGCACAACGCCTCCCGATCGACCCGCCCGGGGGCGGGCTCCCCCTAGCGCTCCCGCTCGACCCTACGTTCGTCCCAGACGGGTTCCCGAGTCTCCCGCACAACACCGTCTGAACCGAAGACCAGGAAACGGTCAAATGTGCGCGCGAACCAGCGGTCGTGCGTGACGCACAGCACAGTGCCCTCGTAGGCCTCCAGGCCGTCCTGAAGCGCCTCCGCGGACTCCAGGTCCAGGTTGTCCGTCGGCTCGTCCAGGAGCAGCGCCGTGGTGCCCGCAAGCTCCAGCAGGAGGATCTGGAAGCGGGCCTGCTGGCCGCCCGACAGCTTCTCGAACGGCTGGTCGCCCTGGCGCTCCAGCTCGTAGCGGCGCAGCGCCGACATGGCCCCGCCGCGGTCCTTCGCGTGCTCCGTCCACAGGATGTCGACGAGCGACCGGCCGAACAGCTCGGGGTGCGCGTGCGTCTGCGCGAAGTGGCCGGGCACGACCCGGGCGCCGAGCTTCCACTCCCCCGTGTGGGCGACCGGGTTCTCGGGGTCCCCGGCCAGCAGCCGCAGGAAGTGCGACTTGCCCGAGCCGTTCGAGCCGAGCACGGCGACCCGCTCGCCGTAGAAGACCTCCAGGCCGAAGGGCTTCATCAGGCCGGTCAGCTCCAGGTTCTTGCAGGTCAGGGCGCGGACGCCGGTCCGCCCGCCCTTCAGCCGCATCCGGATCTCCTGCTCCCGCGGCGGCTCCGGCGGCGGGCCGGCCTCCTCGAACTTCCGCAGCCGCGTCTGGGCCGCCGCGTACCGCGAGGCCATCTCGTGGCTGACCGCGGCCGCCTGCCGCAGGGTGACCACCAGCTTCTTCAGCTGGGCGTGCTTCTCCTCCCAGCGCCGCTTGAGCTCCTCGAAGCGGGCGAATCGCTCCTTGCGGGCCTCGTGGAAGGTGTCGAAGCCGCCGCCGTGCACCCACACGTCGGAGCCGTCGACCCCGGGCTCGACCGCGATGATCTTCTGGGCGGCGCGGGACAGCAGCTCCCGGTCGTGCGAGATGAACAGCACCGTCTTGCGGGTGGCCCGCAGCTGGTCCTCCAGCCACCGCTTGCCGGGCACGTCGAGGTAGTTGTCCGGCTCGTCGAGGAGCAGCACCTCGTCCAGTCCGCGCAGCAGCGCCTCCAGGACGAGCCGCTTCTGCTCACCGCCGGAGAGCGTGCGCACCTCGCGGAACTGCGCCTTGTCGTACGGGACCCCCAGCGCGGCCGTGGTGCACACGTCCCACAGCGTCTCCGCCTCGTACCCCTGGACGTCCGCCCAGTCGCTGAGGGCCTGCGCGTACGCCATCTGCGCGGCCTCGTCGTCGACGGTCATGATCAGGTGCTCGGCCCGGTCCACGGCCTTGGCGGCCTCGCGGATCCGCGGGTGCGCCACGGAGACCAGCAGGTCGCGGACGGTGGTCTCGTCCCGGACCGAGCCGATGAACTGCGACATCACCCCGAGGCCGCCGCTGACGGTGACGGAGCCGCCGTGCGGCTGGAGCTCGCCGGACAGCAGCCTCAGCAGGGTGGTCTTGCCGGCCCCGTTCGCCCCCACCAGGGCGACCACGGCCCCCTCTCCCACCCGGAAGGAGACGTCGGGGAGCAGCACCCGCCCGTCGGGAAGGCAGTACTCCAGGTGGCCGGCTTCGAGATGTCCCATGCCGGGCATGCTCGCAGCCCGGCCGGGATACGCCCAAACCGTTTACCGGCGGAATCCCCAGCCGGGGGGCGCAGCCGGTCGGCAGCAGCCGGCGGTGCGGCCGGTCAGCAGCAGCCGGCGCCCGGCAGCGTGCGCATGTTCCGGGCCTCCTTGCTGCGCGCCGCCAGCAGCTCGTCCGCCGGGTAGCCGACCTCCTCCAGGGTCAGCCCGTGCGGCTTGACCACGTGCACCGAGGAGTCCCGTACGGCGGCCCGCAGCACCGTGCCGGGCCAGTCCGTCGGCCGGTGCCCGTCCCCGACGTGCAGCAGGGCGCCGACCAGCGAGCGGACCATGTTGTGGCAGAAGGCGTCGGCACGGACGGTCGCGGTGACGATCCCGTCCCCGCCCCGCGCCCAGCTCAGCTGCTGGAGGGTGCGGATGGTGGTGGCGCCCTCGCGCTTGCGGCAGTACGCGGCGAAGTCGTGCTCGCCGAGCAGCTCGGTGGCGGCCTCGTTCATGGCGTCCACGTCCAGCGGCCACGGGTGCCACAGCACGTGGCCGCGCAGCAGCGGGTCCACGCCCCCGGGGTGGTCGCCCACGCGGTAGGCGTAGCGGCGCCACACGGCGGAGAAACGGGCGTTGAAGCCCGCCGGCGCCTCGGCCGCCTTCCAGACCCGTACGTCGTGCGGCAGCTTGCCCGCGAGACGGCGCAGCAGCTTGTCGCCGTGCTCCGCCCACACCTCCTCGGCCAGGTCGAACTGGGCGACCTGCCCGCGGGCGTGCACGCCCGCGTCGGTCCGCCCGGCCACGGTCAGCTCGACCGGGTGGGGCAGCCGCATCACGGTCTGCAGCGCCGACTCCAACTCGCCCTGGACGGTCCGCAGCGTGCGCTGCTTCGCCCAGCCGGAGAAGTACGTGCCGTCGTAACTCAGGTCCAGCCTGACCCGGACGTGCCCGGGCTCCACCTCGTCACTCACGTGAGCGATCCTCTCAAGCCGCATGCTCTTCCACCCATGCAGAACGGGCCCGCCCCGGGAAGGGGCGGGCCCGTTCAGAGCCGATCAGGCAGGCACGATCCCGAAGGATCAGGCCTCCTTGGTCTCCTCGACCTCGGCGGGGGCCTCGGCCTCAGCCTTGGCCTCGGCCTCCTTGACCGCACGCTTGGTGGCGGCCTCGGCCTCACCGGTGGCCTGCTGGGCCACGGTCAGGGCCTCGACGAGCTCGATGACCGCCATCGGGGCGTTGTCGCCGCGACGGTTGCCGATCTTGGTGATGCGCGTGTAACCACCGGGGCGGTTCTCGAAGCGCGGGGCGATCTCGGTGAACAGCGTGTGGACGATGCTCTTGTCCGTGATCGTCTGGAGAACCAGGCGACGGTTGTGGATGTCGCCCTTCTTCGCCTTGGTGATCAGACGCTCGGCGACCGGACGCAGGCGGCGGGCCTTGGCCTCGGTCGTCGTGATGCGGCCGTGCTCGAACAGCGACTTCGCGAGGTTCGCGAGGAGAAGCTTCTCGTGCGCGGCGCTGCCGCCCAGACGGGCTCCCTTGGCGGGACGCGGCATGGTGTTACTCCTTCGTATCTGCACCGGCCGTGTCAGGTACCGGTGTCAGTTCCCCCGGGGCGGACGCCCCGGGAAAGATCGAATCAAGCCCGGCCGGCGATTGAGGCCGAAGCCCCAGCCGCCGGCGACGGGAGGAATCAGTACTGCTCGGTCTCGACGAAACCGGCGTCGGCGTCGTCGTCCGCGCCGAAGGCGTCCGCGGCGGCGGTCGGGTCGAATCCGGGCGGGCTGTCCTTGAGGGCCAGGCCCATGCCGGCCAGCTTCGCCTTGACCTCGTCGATCGACTTCGCACCGAAGTTGCGGATGTCGAGCAGGTCGGCCTCGGAGCGGGCGACGAGCTCACCCACGGAGTGGATGCCCTCGCGCTTGAGGCAGTTGTAGGAGCGGACCGTGAGCTCCAGCTCCTCGATCGGCAGCGCCAGGTCGGCGGCCAGGGCGGCGTCCGTCGGGGACGGGCCCATGTCGATGCCCTCGGCGTCGATGTTGAGCTCGCGGGCCAGACCGAACAGCTCGACCAGGGTCTTGCCGGCGGACGCCATGGCGTCGCGCGGGCGCATGGCCTGCTTGGTCTCGACGTCGACGATCAGCTTGTCGAAGTCGGTGCGCTGCTCGACACGGGTCGCCTCGACCTTGTAGGTGACCTTGAGCACGGGGCTGTAGATGGAGTCGACCGGGATGCGGCCGATCTCCTGGCCCACCTGCTTGTTCTGGACGGCGGAGACGTAGCCGCGACCGCGCTCGACGGTCAGCTCCATCTCCAGCTTGCCCTTGCCGTTCAGCGTGGCGAGGACCAGGTCCGGGTTGTGCACCTCGACACCGGCCGGGGGCGCGATGTCCGCGGCGGTGACCAGGCCGGGGCCCTGCTTGCGCAGGTACATCACGACCGGCTCGTCGTGCTCCGAGGAGACGACCAGCTGCTTGATGTTGAGGATGAGGTCGGTCACGTCCTCCTTGACGCCCGGCACGGTGGTGAACTCGTGCAGGACACCGTCGATGCGGATGCTGGTGACAGCGGCACCCGGGATCGAGGACAGGAGGGTACGGCGCAGGGAGTTGCCGAGGGTGTAGCCGAAGCCCGGCTCCAGCGGCTCGATCACGAACCGCGAGCGGTACTCGTCGACGACCTCTTCGGTCAGCGAAGGACGCTGAGCGATAAGCATGTCTTTTTCCTTCAGTCGTGGACGCCCACTATTTGACGTCCTACGGCCACCGGGCGGAGCCCGACGGTGTTACAGCTGCAAGGGTACGGGCGGTGCGCCCCCACAGGGGGTGCACCGCCCGGAACCGCAGCTCAGTGCGTCGAAACGCGCAGCGTCAGACGCGGCGGCGCTTCGGCGGACGGCAGCCGTTGTGCGGGGTGGGGGTGACGTCCTGGATCGAGCCGACCTCGAGGCCGGTGGCCTGGAGGGAGCGGATCGCGGTCTCGCGGCCGGAGCCCGGACCCTTGACGAAGACGTCGACCTTGCGCATGCCGTGCTCCTGCGCGCGGCGGGCGGCCGACTCGGCGGCCATCTGCGCGGCGAAGGGGGTGGACTTGCGCGAGCCCTTGAAGCCGACGTGGCCGGCGGAGGCCCAGGAGATCACGTTGCCGGACGGGTCCGTGATCGAGACGATCGTGTTGTTGAACGTGCTCTTGATGTGCGCGTGGCCGTGAGCGACGTTCTTCTTTTCCTTGCGGCGCACCTTCTTGGCAGCGCCCTGACGACCCTTGGGGGGCATCTGTTTCTCCTACGGGGAGGTGGTCGGTCCTACAGCGCAAGACCGCTGAACAGGACTACTTCTTGCCCGGCTTCTTCTTGCCGGCGATCGCGCGACGCGGGCCCTTGCGGGTACGCGCGTTCGTGCTGGTGCGCTGACCGCGGACCGGCAGGCCACGGCGGTGGCGCAGACCCTGGTAGCAGCCGATCTCCACCTTGCGGCGGATGTCGGCCTGGATCTCGCGGCGGAGGTCACCCTCGGTGCGGAGGTTGGCGTCCACGTACTCGCGGATCTTGACCAGGTCCTCCTCGGACAGGTCACGAACGCGGGTGTTCGGGTTCACGCCGGTCGAGGCGAGGATCTCCTTGGACCGGGTGCGCCCGATACCGAAGACGTAGGTGAGTGCGATCTCCACGCGCTTTTCGCGCGGGATGTCAACACCGGAAACGCGTGCCATTCAATGGCTCCTGTGTGTTCGGGGGTCTTCCGCAGAACCGCTCCCGACCGCCGACCACCCGTGGGCAGTGGTACGTCCGGGTCCCCGGCCCCCGCCGGAGGTGCCGCCGACCCCCTGCGGGGCTGGGCGGGTCCTGCGTATGTACGTTTTCTTACGTCGCGCGAAGAACTGCGAAGTGCAGGTCGGTCGGCGTGCGTCAGCCCTGGCGCTGCTTGTGGCGCAGGTTGTCGCAGATGACCATGACCCGGCCGTGACGGCGGATCACCTTGCACTTGTCGCAGATCTTCTTGACGCTCGGCTTGACCTTCATGTTCTTAAGGTTCTCCGGGTCAGTGCCACCACCCGCACCGGGACGTCAGCCCAGGCAGGAGTGAGAGCAAGATCTACTTGTATCGGTAGACGATCCGGCCACGCGTCAGGTCGTACGGAGAGAGCTCCACGACGACCCGGTCATCGGGCAGGATGCGGATGTAGTGCATGCGCATCTTGCCGCTGATGTGCGCGAGGACCTTGTGACCGTTCTGGAGCTCCACCTTGAACATGGCGTTCGGGAGGGACTCGATCACGGTGCCCTCGATCTCGATGGCACCTTGCTTCTTGGCCACGCTTCGCCTTTCGAATCGGCTACCTTGATCAGCCCACGGGCATGAGAATGCACGTAAGCCGACGAGTCAGTCTACGTCAGGGCACCCAGAAAGACGAATCCGGAAAGTTTGCCCACGAGTCTAGATCATTAACCGAGGGGGTCCGGAGCCGTGGTGACCCCGTACTCCGCCAGCTTCGCCTTGCCGCAGTCCGGGCTGGTCAGGACGATGGGACCGTCCTCCGTCAGGGCGACGGAGTGCTCCCAGTGCGAGGACCAGGTGCCGTCCGTGGTGATGACCGTCCAGTCGTCCGCCAGTACCTCCGTCCGGGCGGTTCCGAGGGAGACCATCGGCTCGATCGCCAGGCAGACGCCCGGGACCAGCTTGATGCCCTTGCCCCGCTTGCGCGAGACGTAGTTCAGCAGGTGCGGGTCCATGTGCATCTCGGAGCCGATGCCGTGGCCGCCGTAGTCCTCGATGATCCCGTACTTGCCGGCCGCGGGCCGCGGCTGGCGGCGGATGTAGCCCTCGATCGCCTTCGAGATGTCCACGAGGCGGTTGCCGTTCCTCATCGCGGCGATACCGGCCCACATGGACTCCTCGGTCACCCGGGAGAGCTCGATCAGCTCCGGAGCGTGACCGGTGCCCACGAAGGCCGTGAAGGCCGCGTCGCCGTGCCAGCCGTCGACGATTGCGCCGGCGTCGATCGAGATGATGTCGCCGTCCTTCAGGACCGTCTTCTCGTCCGGGATGCCGTGGACGACGACCTCGTTCACCGAGGTGCAGATGGTCGCGGGGAAGCCGCCGTAGCCCAGGAAGTTCGACTTGGCGCCGGCATCGGCGATCACCTTGCGCGCGACCATGTCCAGATCCCGCGTCGTGGCGCCCGGAACGGCCGCCTCACGGGTCGCCGCGTGGATCGCGGCGACGACCAGCCCTGCCTCGCGCATCTTCGCGATCTGCTCGGGGGTCTTGATCTGGACCATGAACGTGCCTTCCACCTTTGAACCGGGTCTTCTCAACAGTACGGCCGCGGTGTCCCGGGGACACCGCGGCCGTACGCACAGCAGGGGTACTACTTCTTCAGGGCGTCCATCGCGCGCTGCGTGACTTCCTCGACCTTGCCGAGGGCGGGGATCGTCACCAGCAGGCCCTGGGCCTTGTAGTAGTCGATGATCGGCTCGGTCTGCGTGTGGTAGACCTCCAGCCGGGTCCGGACCGTGGCCTCGGAGTCGTCGTCGCGCTGGTACAGCTCGCCGCCGCACTTGTCGCAGACGCCCTCGGTCTTCGGGGCGCTGTACTCGACGTGGAACACGTGCGCGGAGTCGTTGCGGCAGATCCGGCGGCCGGCGATGCGCTTGACGACCTCGTCCTCCTCGACCTCCAGGTCGAGGACGGCGTCGAGCTTCATGCCCGCGGTCTGGAGCATCTCGTCCAGGGCCTCGGCCTGCGACACGTTGCGCGGGAAGCCGTCCAGCAGGAAGCCGTTCACGGCGTCCGGCTGCTCCATGCGGTCCTTGGCCATGCCGACGGTGATCTCGTCCGGGACGAGCTTGCCGGCGTCCATGAACGCCTTCGCGCGGCGGCCCAGCTCGGTGTTCTGGCTGATGTTGGCCCGGAACAGGTCGCCCGTCGAGATGTGCGGAATCGACAGGTTCTTTGCAAGGAACGCGGCCTGCGTTCCCTTGCCCGCACCGGGCGGTCCGACGAGGACGATACGCATCAGCGGAGGAACCCTTCGTAATTGCGCTGCTGGAGCTGGCTCTCGATCTGCTTCACGGTTTCCAGACCCACACCCACGATGATCAGGATGCTCGTCCCGCCGAACGGGAAGTTCTGGTTCGCTCCGAAGCCGGCCAACGCCATCGTCGGCACTAGAGCGATCAGACCCAGGTACAGCGACCCCGGCCAGGTGATCCGGTTGAGCACGTAGCTCAGGTACTCGGCGGTGGGTCGACCGGCGCGGATACCCGGGATGAACCCACCATACTTCTTCATGTTGTCTGCAACTTCCTCGGGGTTGAACGAAATCGCCACGTAGAAGAACGCGAAGAAGACGATCAGGAGGAAGTACGTCGCGATGTAGTAGGGGTGGTCACCCGTGACGAAGTGCTTTTGGATCCAGATCGCCCAGTCTGCGGTGGATCCGCTGAACTGGACGATCAGCGCCGGGATGTACAGCAGCGACGAGGCGAAGATGACCGGAATCACACCGGCCTGGTTCACCTTGAGCGGGATGTAGGTCGAGGTGCCGCCGTACGCGCGGCGGCCGATCATGCGCTTCGCGTACTGGACCGGGATGCGGCGCTGGGCCTGCTCGACGAAGACCACCAGCGCGACCATCGCCAGGCCGACGAGGATCACGACACCGAACTCGACCCAACCGTCGGCGATCTTGCCCTGGAGCTTGATCTGCCACAGCGCGCCGATGAAGCCGGCGGCGATCGAGATGAACATCAGGATCGACATGCCGTTGCCGATGCCGCGGTCGGTGACCAGCTCACCGAGCCACATGACGACACAGGTGCCGGCGGTCATCGTGACGACCATCGTGATGGTGGTGAAGATCGACCGGTCCGGGACGATCTGGCTCGCGACCGGGCAGCCCTGGAACAGCGCGCCGGTGCGGGCCGTGGCGACGAGACCGGTGCCCTGGAGGATCGCGAGCGCGACCGTCAGGTAGCGCGTGTACTGCGTGATCTTCGCCGTGCCGGACTGGCCCTCCTTCTTGAGGGTCTCCAGCTTCGGAATGACCACGGTCAGCAGCTGCAGGATGATGCTCGCCGTGATGTACGGCATGATCCCGAGCGCGAAGACCGTGATCTGGAGCAGCGCGCCGCCGCTGAACATGTTGACGAGACCGAAGAGCCCGTTGCTGCTTCCGGCCTGGTCGACACAGATCTGGACGTTCTTGTAGCTCACGCCGGGTACCGGGATGTGGGACCCGAGCCGGAACAGCACGATGATGCCGAGCGTGAAGAGCAGCTTCTTGCGCAGGTCGGGCGTCTTGAACGCCCGGGCGAACGCGGTGAGCACGGTGCCTCCTGCGACCCCCGCGCTACTGCGTCAGAGGTGACGGTCTGAGGTTCGACGAATACGTACAAGCAAAGGTGCAGGCCACCTTACCGGCGACTGCGCCCCCCGTGGAACGACCAACCGGGGATGCCCCATTTGTGAGGCATCCCCGGTCAGGTTTCTAGCTGTCTGTCACCTAGGTGTCGTCTTAGACGAGCTCGGTGACGGAGCCGCCGGCGGCGGCGATCTTCTCCTTGGCGGAGGCGGACACGGCGTCAACCGAGACCGTCAGCGCCACGGAAATCTCGCCCTGGCCCAGGACCTTGACGAGCTGGTTCTTGCGAACGGCACCCTTGGCGACCAGGTCGGCCACCGTGACCTCGCCACCCTGCGGGTAGAGCGCGGCCAGCTTGTCCAGGTTCACGACCTGGAACTCGGTGCGGAACGGGTTCTTGAAACCCTTCAGCTTCGGCAGGCGCATGTGGAGGGGCATCTGGCCACCCTCGAAGCGCTGCGGAACCTGGTAACGGGCCTTCGTACCCTTGGTACCACGACCGGCCGTCTTACCCTTCGACGCCTCACCACGACCGACACGGGTCTTGGCGGTCTTGGCGCCGGGGGCGGGACGGAGGTTGTGGGCCTTCAGCGGGCTGGTCTCAGCCATGATTAGTCAACCTCCTCAACCGTCACGAGGTGGCGGACGGTGTGCACCATGCCGCGGAACTCGGGGCGGTCCTCCTTGACGACCACGTCGTTCAGGCGCTTGAGCCCGAGCGAACGGAGGGTGTCGCGGTGGTTCTGCTTGCTGCCGATGTACGACTTCGTCTGCGTGATCTTGAGGCGAGCCATCACACACCCGCCCCTGCACGCGCACGAAGCAGGGCCGCGGGCGCGACGTCCTCGAGCGGCAGACCGCGGCGGGCCGCGATCTCCTCGGGACGCTGCAGGCCCTTCAGGGCCTCCACGGTCGCGTGCACGATGTTGATCGCGTTGTCGGAGCCGAGCGACTTCGACAGGATGTCGTGAACGCCGGCGCACTCCAGAACGGCGCGCACCGGGCCACCGGCGATAACACCGGTACCGGGGGAAGCAGGCTTCAGCAGGACGACGCCCGCGGCCTTCTCGCCCTGGATCGGGTGCGGGATGGTGCCCTGGATGCGGGGGACGCGGAAGAAGTTCTTCTTCGCCTCCTCGACACCCTTGGCGATGGCCGCGGGAACTTCCTTGGCCTTGCCGTAACCGACACCCACGGTGCCGTCACCGTCGCCCACCACGACCAGCGCGGTGAAGCTGAAGCGACGACCACCCTTCACAACCTTGGCGACACGGTTGATCGCGACAACGCGCTCAACGTAGGCGGTCTTCTCGGCGGCAGCGCCACCGTCGCGACCCTTCCGGTCCCGCCGCTCGCCGCCACCGGCACCGCTGCCGCGGCGCTGGGGTCCAGCCATTGGATTACCTCTCTCTGTTACGTCCGTTAGTCCCGGAACCGGGGCTTAGAACTTCAGCCCGGCTTCGCGGGCGGCGTCAGCCAGAGCGGCAATGCGCCCGGCGTACCTGTTGCCACCGCGGTCGAACACGACGGCCTCGACACCGGCGGCCTTGGCGCGCTCGGCGACCAGGAGACCGACCTGCTTGGCCTGCGCGGACTTGTCACCCTCGCCGCCGCGGACCGACGCGTCCAGGTGCGACGCCGACGCCAGGGTGTGACCCTTGAGGTCGTCGATGACCTGAGCGGTGATACCGCGGTTCGAGCGGGTCACGACGAGGCGCGGACGCTCCGCCGTACCCGAGATGCTCTTGCGGATGCGGATGTGGCGGCGCGCCTTCGCAGCGCGCTTGTAAGCGTCGCCCTTGGCGATCTTCACACCGTATGCCATGGCTTTACTTACCAGCCTTTCCGACCTTGCGGCGGATGACCTCGCCCGCGTACTTGACGCCCTTGGCCTTGTACGGGTCGGGCTTCCGCAGCTTGCGGATGTTGGCGGCGACCTCGCCGACCTTCTGCTTGTCGATGCCCTCGACCGAGAACTTGGTCGGCGACTCGACCTTGAAGGAGATGCCCTCGGGCGCCTCCACCAGGATCGGGTGGCTGTAGCCGAGCTGGAACTCCAGGGCGGAGCCCTTCGCGGCCACGCGGTAACCGACACCGCTGATCTCGAGCGCCTTGGTGTATCCCTGGGTCACACCGGTGATCATGTTGGCCACCAGCGTGCGGGACAGGCCGTGGAGGGCCTTGTTCTGACGCTCGTCGTTCGGACGGGTGACGTTCAGAACGCCGTCCTCGCCCTTAACGATCTCGATGGGGGCGGCGACGGTGTGGGAGAGGAGACCCTTGGGGCCCTTCACCGCGACCGTGCGGCCATCGATGGTGACGTCCACGCCGGCGGGAACCGGGATGGGGAGCTTGCCGATACGAGACATAGCTTTTCCTCCGTTCCCGACTACCAGACGTAGGCGAGGACTTCCCCACCCACGCCCTTCTTCTGCGCCTGCTGGCCGGTCAGGAGACCGTGGGACGTGGAGATGATCGCCACGCCCAGGCCGCCGAGGACCTTCGGCAGGTTGGTGGACTTCGCGTAAACACGCAGACCCGGCTTCGAGATTCGCTTGATGCCGGCGATCGAGCGCTCGCGGTTCGGACCGAACTTCAGCTCGAGGACGAGGTTCTTGCCGACCTCGGCGTCCTCGACCTTCCAGCCGGTGATGAAACCCTCCTGCTTGAGGATTTCCGCGATGTGCGACTTGATCTTGCTGTGCGGCATCACGACGGAGTCGTGGTACGCCGAGTTAGCGTTCCGCAGACGCGTGAGCATGTCTGCGATCGGGTCAGTCATGGTCATGAATTGGCCTTCGGCCTCTCTCGCCGGGGTTTCCTGTATGCGCCATCCCTCTCCCCGTACTGAGACGGGACGGGTGCGGTGCGGGGACCTACGGCGTAGTAAGTCGTGCGGGCGGCGGACGCCCAACCCCACTAGCCTACGGCATGGGGGAGGGGCCTCCGCCGACCCAGATGCTTACCGAGAGTTACCGGCAATCCCAACTGTCCAGAGACAGAGGGGTTTACCAGGAGCTCTTGGTCACGCCCGGCAGCTCGCCACGGTGAGCCATCTCACGAAGGCACACGCGGCACAGGCCGAACTTGCGGTACACGGAGTGGGGACGACCGCAGCGCTGGCAGCGGGTGTACGCGCGCACACCGAACTTGGGCTTGCGGGCAGCCTTTGCGATCAGAGCCTTCTTCGCCATCTCGCTTACGCCTCCTTGAAGGGGAAGCCGAGGTGACGGAGGAGCGCGCGGCCCTCAGCGTCGTTGGTCGCCGTGGTCACCACGGTGATGTCCATACCCCGGACGCGGTCGATCTTGTCCTGGTCGATCTCGTGGAACATGACCTGCTCCGTGAGACCGAAGGTGTAGTTGCCACGGCCGTCGAACTGCTTCGGGGACAGGCCGCGGAAGTCGCGGATGCGCGGCAGCGCGAGCGACAGGGTGCGGTCCAGGAACTCCCACATGCGGTCGCCACGGAGGGTGACGTGGGCACCGATCGGCTGACCCTCGCGCAGCTTGAACTGCGCGATGGACTTGCGGGCCTTGGTAACGGCCGGCTTCTGACCAGTGATCGTGGTGAGGTCGCGGATGGCGCCGTCGATCAGCTTCGAGTCACGGGCGGCGTCACCGACACCCATGTTCACGACGATCTTGACGAGGCCGGGGATCTGCATGACGTTCTCGTACGAGAACTCCTCACGCAGCTTGCCCGCGATCTCCTCGCGGTACTTCGTCTTCAGACGCGGAGTGGTAGCCATCAGATGTCCTCACCCGTGCGCTTGGCAACGCGGATCTTGTTGCCCTCGTCGTCGAAGCGGTAACCGACGCGGGTGACGACCTTCTTGCCGTCCTTCTCCACGACCAGCTGAACGTTCGAAACGTGGACGGGGGCCTCGGTGATCACGATGCCGCCGGCCTGGTTCGGACCAGCCTTGGTGTGCTTCTTGACCCGGTTGACACCCTCGACCAGGACGCGGTTCTCGCCGGGGAAGGCCGCGACGACCTTGCCCTGCTTGCCCTTGTCCTTACCGGTGATGACCTGGACCAGGTCGCCCTTCTTGATCTTCATGCTTACAGCACCTCCGGCGCGAGCGAGATGATCTTCATGAACTTCTTCTCGCGCAGCTCACGGCCGACCGGGCCGAAGATGCGGGTGCCGCGAGGGTCGCCGTCGTTCTTCAGAATGACGGCGGCGTTCTCGTCGAAGCGGATGTACGAGCCGTCCTGGCGGCGGCGCTCCTTGACGGTGCGAACGATGACCGCCTTGACGACGTCACCCTTCTTCACGTTGCCACCGGGGATCGCGTCCTTGACGGTGGCGACGATGACGTCACCGATGCCCGCGTAGCGGCGACCCGAGCCACCGAGAACACGGATGCAAAGGATCTCCTTGGCACCAGTGTTGTCGGCGACGCGAAGTCGCGACTCCTGCTGGATCACGTCTATCTCCTGTTTGTCTGCCGGTTCCCGGCCGGGGCGCCCTCAAGCGGGCGGCCCCGGCCGAGCCTGGCGGAACGAACCTGAGGGAAACCCCTCAGGTGATTACTTGGCCTTCTCGAGGATCTCGACGATGCGCCAGCGCTTGCTCGCCGACAGCGGACGCGTCTCCATGATGAGGACGCGGTCGCCGACACCGGCAGCGTTCTGCTCGTCGTGGGCCTTGAGCTTGTTCGTACGGCGGATGACCTTGCCGTACAGCGCGTGCTTGACGCGGTCCTCAACGGCGACGACGACGGTCTTGTCCATCTTGTCGCTGACGACCAGGCCCTCACGGGTCTTGCGGAAGCCGCGCTCGGTCTTCTCAGTCACGTTCTTCTCGCTCATCAGGCGTTCTCCACCGTCTCGATGCCGAGCTCACGCTCGTGCATCAGGGTGTAGATCCGGGCGATGTCCTTGCGGACGGCCTTGAGCCGGCCGTTGTTCTCGAGCTGTCCGGTCGCCGCCTGGAAGCGGAGCTTGAACAGCTCTTCCTTGGCCTCGCGCAGCTTGGCAACGAGCTCCTCGTTGCCCAGCTCGCGCAGCTCCGACGCCTTGGTACCGGCCGCCATCACGACTCACCTGCCTCGCGCTTGACGATCCGGCACTTCATCGGCAGCTTGTGGGCCGCACGAGTGAGAGCCTCACGCGCAATCTTCTCGTTCGGGTAGGACAGCTCGAACATGACCCGGCCCGGGTGCACGTTCGCGATCCACCACTCGGGGGAACCCTTACCGGAACCCATGCGGGTCTCGGCGGGCTTCTTCGTGAGCGGACGGTCCGGGTAGATGTTGATCCAGACCTTGCCGCCACGCTTGATGTGACGGGTCATGGCGATACGAGCGGACTCGATCTGACGGTTCGTCACGTACGCCGGGGTCAGCGCCTGGATGCCGTACTCGCCGAATGCCACCTCAGTGCCACCCTTGGCCATGCCGCGGCGCTTGGGGTGGTGCTGCTTGCGGTGCTTGACCCTACGGGGGATCAGCATGTCGGTCAGGCCTCCGTTCCGGTGCTCTCGGCCGGAGCGGCGGCAGCGGCGTCGGCCTTGGGGGCCTCGGCAGCGGCAGCCTGCTGCGGCTTGCGGCCACCACGGCCGCCGCGCTCGCCACCGCGGCCACCACGGCCGGCGGGACGGTCGCCAGCGCCGGCACCACGGGCCGGGCGGTTACCCGCGCGGGCCGCAGCGTTCTCGGCGCGAACCTCGGCGATGTTCTTGACGTCGCCCTTGTAGATCCAGACCTTCACGCCGATGCGGCCGAAGGTGGTCTTGGCCTCGAAGAAGCCGTAGTCCACGTTCGCGCGCAGCGTGTGCAGCGGGACACGACCCTCGCGGTAGAACTCGGACCGGGACATCTCGGCGCCGCCGAGACGGCCACCACACTGGATCTTGATGCCCTTGGCGCCGGCCTTCATGGTGCCCTGCATGCTCTTGCGCATGGCACGGCGGAAGGAGACGCGGGAGGAGAGCTGCTCGGCCACGGCCTGCGCAACCAGCTGAGCGTCGAGCTCGGGGTTCTTGACCTCGAGGATGTTCAGCTGGACCTGCTTGCCGGTGAGCTTCTCGAGGTCACCGCGGATGCGGTCGGCCTCGGCGCCACGGCGGCCGATGACGATGCCCGGACGAGCGGTGTGGATGTCCACACGCACGCGGTCACGGGTGCGCTCGATCTCAACCTTCGAGATGCCGGCGCGCTCCATGCCGGACGTCATCATCCGACGGATGGCGACGTCTTCCTTGACGTAGTCCTTGTACAGCTTGTCGGCGTACCAGCGCGACTTGAAGTCGGTGGTGATGCCGAGCCGGAACCCGTGCGGGTTTACCTTCTGGCCCATTACCGGGTTCCTTCCTTGCTGCTGACGACCACGGTGATGTGGCTGGTCCGCTTGCGGATCCGGTAGGCACGGCCCTGGGCGCGCGGACGGAACCGCTTCAGGGTCGGGCCTTCGTCAACGAACGCCTCGCTGATGAACAGCGAGGAGGCGTCCGTGTGGTTGTAGTTGTGCGCGGCGTTGGCGATGGCGCTGTCGAGCACCTTGCCCACCGGCACAGTCGCGGCCTGCGGAGCGAAACGCAGGACCGCCTGAGCCTCCGTGGCGTCCATGCCACGGATGAGGTCCACCACGCGGCGGGCCTTCATGGGCGTGACGCGGATGTACCGCGCCTGGGCCCTGGCTTCCATGGTTGTCCCTTCGGTGTAAGTCATAGTCGTTTCCACCCCGCTTTAGCGGCGCTTCGACTTCCGGTCGTCCTTGACGTGGCCGCGGAAGGTGCGAGTCGGCGAGAACTCGCCGAGCTTGTGGCCGACCATGGACTCGGTGACGAACACCGGGACATGGGTCTTGCCGTTGTGCACCGCGATCGTGTGACCCAGCATGCTGGGGATGATCATCGAGCGACGGGACCAGGTCTTGATGACGTTCTTGGTACCGGCTTCGTTCTGAGCGTCCACCTTCTTCAGGAGGTGGCCGTCAACGAAGGGTCCCTTCTTGAGACTGCGCGGCATCTAAACCCGCTCCTAGCGCTTCTTGTTCGTCTTGCGGCGGCGGACGATGTACTTGTTCGAAGCCTTCTTCGGCGAACGAGTACGACCCTCCTTCTGACCCCACGGGCTGACCGGGTGGCGACCACCGGAGGTCTTGCCCTCACCACCACCGTGCGGGTGGTCAACCGGGTTCATCGCGACACCGCGGACGGTCGGGCGGACGCCCTTCCAGCGCATGCGGCCGGCCTTGCCCCAGTTGATGTTCGACTGCTCGGCGTTGCCGACCTCGCCGACGGTGGCGCGGCAGCGCGCGTCGACGAGACGGATCTCACCGGACGGCATACGAAGGTGGGCCATGGTGCCCTCCTTCGCCAGCAGCTGCACGGAGGCACCCGCGGAGCGGGCGAACTTCGCACCGCCGCCGGGACGCAGCTCGATGGCGTGGATGGTCGTACCGACCGGGATGTTGCGGAGCGCCAGGTTGTTGCCGGGCTTGATGTCGGCCGTCGGGCCGTTCTCAATCCGGTCACCCTGCTGCAGACCGCGCGGCGCGATGATGTAGCGCTTCTCGCCGTCGGCGTAGTGCAGCAGCGCGATGCGCGCGGTGCGGTTGGGGTCGTACTCGATGTGCGCGACCTTGGCCGGCACGCCGTCCTTGTCGTGACGACGGAAGTCGATCACGCGGTAGGCGCGCTTGTGGCCACCGCCCTGGTGGCGAACGGTCACACGACCGGTGTTGTTACGGCCGCCCTTGCTGTGCAGGGGGCGGACCAGCGACTTCTCCGGCGTGGACCGCGTGATCTCGACAAAGTCGGCGACGCTGGAGCCACGACGGCCCGGGGTCGTCGGCTTGTACTTGCGGATACCCATTTCTCAGTCCTCGTCCGATTCCGGACGACTCAGGACTCCGTTAGGAGGCCTGGCCGCCGAAGATGTCGATACGGTCGCCCTCAGCGAGGGTCACGATGGCGCGCTTCGTGTCAGCACGCTTGCCGAAACCGGTCTTGGTGCGCTTGCGCTTACCCTGACGGTTGATCGTGTTGACCCCGGTGACCTTGACCGAGAAGACCGCCTCGACGGCCTGCTTGATCTGGGTCTTGTTGGCGCCGGGCGCGACGATGAACGTGTACTTGTTCTCGTCCAGCAGCGCGTAGCTCTTCTCCGAGACAACCGGCTTGATCAGCAGGTCGCGCGGGTCGGTGAAGGTCTTGCTGGTAACGGTCGCCTCGGACATCAGGCGTCGCTCCCTTCGGTCTCATCGGCCTTGGGGCCAGACACGAAGGACTCCAGCGCGGCCTGGGTGAAGACCACGTCGTCGGAGACGATCACGTCGTACGTGTTCAGCTGGCCCGGCTCCAGGATGTGCACCTGGGGCAGGTTGCGGGCGGACAGCCACGCGGCCTCGTCGGCACGCTCGACGACCAGGAGCAGGTTCTTGCGCTCCGTGATCTTGCCGAACAGCGTCTTGGCGGCCTTCGTGGAGACGGCACCCTCGACCACGCCGGTGACGACGTGGATGCGGGAGTGACGCGCACGGTCCGAGAGGGCACCGCGGAGGGCGGCGGCCTTCATCTTCTTCGGGGTCCGCTGCGAGTAGTCACGCGGCACGGGGCCGTGGACGACGCCACCGCCGGCGAACTGCGGAGCGCGGGTCGAACCCTGACGGGCGCGGCCGGTGCCCTTCTGGCGGTAAGGCTTCTTGCCACCACCACGGACTTCGCCACGGGTCTTGGTCTTGTGCGTGCCCTGACGGGCCGCGGCCAGCTGCGCGACGACGACCTGGTGGATCAGCGGAACGCTGGTCTTCGCGTCGAAGATCTCCGCGGGGAGCTCGACGGTACCGGCCTTGTCGCCTGCCGGCGAAAGGATGTCAATGGTGCTCATTAACCTCAAGCCCCCTTGGCCGCGGTACGGACCAGGACGAGGCCGCCGTTCGGACCGGGGACCGCACCCTTGATGAGGAGCAGACCCTTCTCCGCGTCCACCGCGTGGATGGTCAGGTTCTGGGTGGTGACGCGCTCGTTGCCCATACGACCAGCCATGCGCACGCCCTTGAAGACGCGCCCAGGGGTGGCGCAGCCACCGATCGAACCGGGGGAGCGGTGCTTGCGCTGCACACCGTGACCGGCGCCGAGGCCCCGGAAGTTGTGGCGCTTCATGACACCGGCGAAGCCCTTGCCCTTGCTGTTGCCCGTGACGTCAACCTTGACGCCGGACTCGAACACGGCAGCGGTGATCTCCTGGCCGAGCGTGTACTCGCTGGCGTCGGAGGTGCGGAGCTCCACCAGGTGGCGGCGGGGGGTCACGTCGGCCTTGGCGAAGTGGCCCTTGAGGGGCTTGTTCACCTTGCGCGGGTCGATCTCGCCGAAGGCGATCTGGACCGACTCGTAGCCGTCGGTGTCGTTGGTACGGACCTGGGTGACGACGCAGGGACCGGCCTTGACGACGGTGACCGGGACGACACGGTTGTTCTCGTCCCAGACCTGGGTCATGCCGAGCTTCTCGCCCAGGACGCCCTTGATCTGCTTTGCCATCTTCTCGACGCCTCTCAGAGCTTGATCTCGATGTCAACGCCGGCCGGAAGGTCCAGGCGCATCAGCGAGTCAACGGTCTTGGGCGTCGGGTCGAGGATGTCGATCAGGCGCTTGTGCGTGCGCATCTCGAAGTGCTCGCGCGAGTCCTTGTACTTGTGCGGCGACTTGATGACGCAGTACACGTTCTTCTCAGTGGGCAGCGGCACCGGGCCCGCGACCGACGCACCAGTGCGGGTCACCGTCTCGACGATCTTCTTCGCCGAGGAGTCGATGACCTCGTGGTCGTAGGCCTTGAGCCGGATGCGGATCTTCTGTCCCGCCATGGCTACTCCGTAGTCCTGTCTGTTGTGGAAACGCTCTGGCCCTCGGCCGGCTGTGGATCCCTCCACCGCCTCTCTCCGACCCACGCGGTCGGGCGTGTCGCACTCCCTCTCAGAAAATTCCCATGCGGAAATTCCCTTGTTCAGGGGTGCGGTCCCTGGACCGCGTTTCGGGGGAGAAACACCCGCCGAGCGCCTGGCCGGCATCGTGCTGACGCTTCCCGGAAGATTCCCGTACGTCCGCCCCATTGCTGCCCCGTGGGGCAGATAAAGGCGACGAGTACTGTGGGACTCGCTTCCGGTCCTCCCGGCGGGAGGCGCGCAGCATCGACACGCAGCCGAGCAACTTGAGTAGTCTGCCATACGAGGCGCGTACCTGGCCAATCGGGCCGAAGAGAATACCCCTCCGCAGTAAGCGGTCAAACCGCGCCACGCGGCGGTCGCCGGGCCTTCGCCTCCGGCACCTCCGGTGCCCCGCGGCCCCGCCGGCCCACAGCACGGCGGGGGCCGCCCGGGCCGCTGCCCGGGAGGCCCCCGCCGACGGGGTTCCGTTATCGGTTCACTGGGCGAAGTAGCCCGTGATGTCCGCGATCAGGTCGACGCGGCCCGAGTTGTTGTAGAAGCTCACCTTGCCGTCCACCACTGGCACGACCACCAGGTTCGGGATGGTCAGGCCGGCGGTGAAGTTCAGGTTCGAGGCGCTGGTACGGGTCGTGCCGCTGGGGTAGACCGACACGTGGCTCGCCTCGGTCGGGTTGGTCGCGGTCACGTTCAGCACCACCGCGGTCACGCCGGTCGCCGGGACGCCGGAGACGCCCGCCACCGGGAGGGTGACGACGCCGCCCGGGCCCACCTGGGCCTTCGGGACGCCGAGGCCCTCACGGGTGTCCATCAGCCGCTTCGGGCCGATGTTGAAGTGCGACGAGCCCGCCGCACCCTCCGCGAAGTAGCCCGTGATGTCCGCGATCAGGTCGACGCGGCCCGAGTTGTTGTAGAAGCTCACCTTGCCGTCCACCACCGGCACGACCACCAGGTTCGGGATGGTCTGGCCCGCGGTGAAGTTCAGGTTCGAGGCGCTGGTCCGGGTCGTACCGCTCGGGTACACCGCCACGAAGCTCGCGTCCGTCGGGTTGGTCGCCGTCACGTTCAGCACCACCGCGGTCACGCCCGTCGCCGGGACGCCCTGCACACCGGCCACCGGCAGGGTGACCACGCCGCCCGGGCCCACCTGCGCCTTGGCGACGCCGAGGCCCTCACGGGTGTCCATCAGCCGCTTCGGGCCGATGTTGAAGTGCGACGAGCCCGCCGCACCCTCCGCGAAGTAACCCGTGATGTCCGCGATCAGATCGACGCGGCCCGAGTTGTTGTAGAAGCTCACCTTGCCGTCCACCACCGGCACGACCACCAGGTTCGGGATCGTGCGGCCGGCGGTGAAGTTCAGGTTCGAGGCGCTGGTCCGGGTCGTACCGCTCGGGTACACCGCCACGAAGCTCGCCTCGGTCGGGTTGGTCGCCGTCACGTTCAGCACGACGGAGGTGACGCCGGTCGCCGGGACGCCGGAGACGCCCGCCACCGGCAGGGTGACCACGCCGCCCGGGCCCACCTGCGCCTTCGGGACGCCGAGGCCCTCACGGGTGTCCATCAGCCGCTTCGGGGTGACCGGCACGAACGTCGCCGGCTGGACCTCCGCGACGACGCTGACCGGGAGCGTGGTCGACGTCGTGCCGTTGGCGGCGGTGGCCTTGACCTCGACCTGGTGGCTGCCCAGGGGCAGCACCGTGCCCGCGGTGCGGGCGGTGCCCGGCACCGTCGCGACCGGGGCGCCGTCGACCAGCAGCTCGAACTTGGCCAGCTTGTCGCTGGGCGTGCTGGTGGTCCAGGCCAGGGAGAGCGGGCCGGAGGTCTGGTGGACCGTGCCCGGCTGGACCGCCTTGCCGTTCACGGTGGCGACCTTCAGCTGCGCCGCGGGGCCGGACGCGCGGATCGCGTCGAGCTGCCCGTACAGGGCGTCGCCCGGGCACTGGGTGTTGAAGCCGTCCCGGTGCCCGGAGAGCGACCGGAAGGTGTACGTCTGGCCGGCGGTGTAGGAGGTGCCGAAGAAGTTGGTCTGCGTGGCGCCCGCGGTCAGCGTGGTGGTGCCGTTCATGTCGCCGTCGTACTGGCCGTGCTTGTACGCGCCGATGCGGGAGATCGCGGCCTGCGCGGCCTGCGGGATCCCGGTGGTCGTGTGGTCCCCGAGGACGGCGATGCCCGCCGACTCGGAGTTCCAGCCATAGGTGTGCGCGCCGAGGACGGGCTGGTCGACGCCGCCCTGCCGGCCCTCGAAGATCGTGCCGCACTTGTCGACGAGGAAGTTGTAGCCGAGGTCGCGCCAGCCGTTGGTCTTCACGTGGTAGACGTGGATGCCCTGGACGATGGCCGCGGACTGCGCGCAGTCGTAGGGCTGGGCGTCGGCGGTGTGGTGGACGAAGACCGCCTTGACCTTCCCGCCGGGGAGGTAGACCGGGCCCTCGTTGTTCAGCGACTCGTCGGCGCCCCACTCGGCGCGCGAGACCACGGTCGGCTTGGGCGCGGTGGAGGCCGGCCCGGGGTCCGCGGCCACAGCGGAGAAGGCCGCCGGCTGCGCGTTCAGCGTGCCGTTCTTCCTGGCCTCGCTGCCCTTGCCGCCCGGGTCCACCAGGTTGAGCTCCAGACCGGCGGGGAGCGTGCCGCCGCCCTTGACCCGTACCTCGGCGCCGTCGGAGGCGCCGACCCAGACCGGCTCCGTGGCACCCTTGGCGCCCGGGCGCGGCCCGTCCATGCCGGGCTTGAGCGGCTCCAGCTTGATCCAGCGCGACCACTTGCCGGTCCGGGCGTCGCGGGCCCGGGCCTCGATGGTGCCCTTGACCTCGGTCTTCGGGTCCGTCCACGAGACGCCCAGCAGGCCGAACGGCTGGGTGTCCTGCTGGGCGAGCACGGCCTCGCCGGCACCCTTGGCCTTCAGGGCGAGCTTGTGCAGCTCGCTCTCGGCCGGGCCCTTGGCCTTGCCCTTGGAGCTGTACGCCGACGCCGTCCCGGTGCCGGCGGAGGGGGCCGACTCGGCCCCCGCCGTCGCCTGGACGGCCAGGACCGTGACAGCCCCGAGCGCGGCCGCCAGGGCCGTCCCCCGTACACGATTCAGTTTCACGTTCGCCTTCCCACCCCTAAGGCAAGTCCGCCCCGGTGATTTCTGACATCTGTCGCGGCGGATGCTACTGGCAGGCACTGACAGCCCGGCCCGCAGGGTGGGACGGCTCCCCTATTGCTTCGTCTTGTCCGGCTCGGTCTTGTTCTGCGCGGCCTTGTCCTGCTCCGCCTTGCTCTTCTGCTTCTCGTACTCGGCCTGCCGGTCCCGCTCGATGTCCATCCGGGAGCGCACCTTCTTGGGGGCCTTCAGCCCGCAGACGGAGGGCCAGTCGTCGGCGACGATGCCGGCGCACCAGATGAAGTCCTGGATCGGACCGGGCTTCCAGTCGTCCTTCTCGATGTCGTCGCACTTCTTGACGGGCGAGAACCGCGGGCAGCTGCCGTCCCGCTCCTTGATCGTGTGGGCGCGGTACGCGTCGATGCCCATCGAGTCGACGTCGGCCGAGGGCATGTACCGGTTGACCGACCAGGACGACCCCATGGCCGCGAACAGGGCGAGCACGCACACCATGCCGGCGGCGAGCTGGCGGACCACGCGCCGCGGGATGACCCGGGCGGCCCCCGCCCCGGCGCCGTCGTCGCCCCGGGCCGCGCGCAGGGTGCGCTCGATCCATCCGGAGCCCCGGTGCACCGCCGCCATCAGGCCGAAGACGGCCAGGATCATCAGGCAGTACATGATGATCCAGGTGGTGCGCGGGTAGAGCTGCACGGCCTTGTCGTGGGCCATGTGCGAGGCGAACCAGAAGCGGGCGAACCAGGCGCCCGCCAGGACGGCCCCGGCGGTGCGGACCATGACGTGGCGCAGGCCCAGGCCGAGGCCGAGGCCCACCCCGAAGAGGAGGAGCAGGGCGAACCCGCTCTGTCCCGCCATCTCGCCGGCCACCGGCCAGGTCTGGTGGGTCAGGGTCCCGGACCGGTCCGAGACCCAGCCGAGGACGTAGCCCGGGTCCGCGTAGACGGACAGGAAGGCGTAGCGGTCGGGATTCTCCGCGCCGAGCCGGAGCATCTGGTACAGCAGCGGGGAGCCGACGATGCCGGCCGTCAGCACGGTGGTCCCGACGAACAGCCCGGCCCGCTTCCGGACCGGCGCGCCCTGGTACCAGGGGAACAGGAACAGCGCGAGCACGGCCGCGCCGGGAGCCGCCCAGATGTACCAGCCGGAGTACCAGAGGAACAGCGCGCCGAAGATCACGCCGGCGGCGGCGCCGCGCAGCAGCAGCTGCCGCAGGCCGAGCCGGCCGGCGCGGCGCATGTGGCGCAGCCAGTACCCGAGGAGCGGCAGCAGCACGATCATGACGACGTGGCTGTACGGCCGGATCGGGTCGAGGAAGAGGACGGCGGCGGGGACGGCGATCAGCATCGCCCAGAAGGGCCGCAGCAGCAGCCGCCAGGAGGCGTACGCCATCGGGCCGGCCACGGCGGTGAAGAAAATCTGGAGGTCGTGCAGGGCGAAGCCGGTCTCGCCGCGGCCGTTGTAGCGGATCTTCGCCCAGAGGGCCATCAGCGCCGGGAAGGCGGGCGGGTAGATGCCCGACATGCCCTCGTGGTGCAGGAACGAGTTGGCCATGTCGATCAGGACGCCCGGGTCGCCCTCCTGGCCGCCGAGCGGGTGGGGCGTGCCGCGCAGGGCGACGACCACGCCGCCCGCGATCACGCCGGTGGCCAGGCCCGCCAGGGCGGCGCAGACCAGGCGCTTGACGATCCCGTGGCGGCGGGCCGCCCCCCGGTAGGCGGTGTACAGCAGCAGCGCGAGCAGCGGGAGGCCGATGAGGGCCGCGTACTTCTGGAGCGCGGCCAGCGCGCTGACCTGGCCGAGGCGGACGACGGGGTTGACGCTGATGTGGCGGCTGAGCAGCATGAAGCCGAGGGCCGCCGCCAGGCTGACGGCGACCTCCGCGGCGGCGTGTGCCCAGCGCCGCGACATCCAGGCGCGCCGGCGCCCCGCGCCGGACGGGACCGCCTCGCCGACCGCGGGCCCGGTGCCGGAGGCGGCACCGGGGCGGCCGTGCGTCGTACCGGGCTCACCGACCACCTCGGGGGCCAGGTGTGTCATGTCCATCCAAATCGGTCGCGGGCGGCACCGCGGCCGCAGGACCCCGCGGCCGCGGTCTGTCGTCGTGAACGCCGGGTCAGTCGGCTCGCTGACCTGAGGTGAAGGCGTGCCGGGCGAGCGTGCGCAGCCCCTCGCGGTTCCCGCGGCGCAGCGCGCCGGGCAGCATGGTGATCGCGTGGAAGCGGGAGGCACTGTGGAACCGCGCCGCCTTCGCCGCCTTGGCCCAGCCCCGGGCGTCCATGCGCTCGGCCACGGCATGGAAGTACCGCTCGGCCTCGGTGAAGCGGGTACCGGAGAACGCCTGGACGGAGGACTCGCTGACCGCGTGGCGGCGGTAGCTGAAGACGGTCTCCGTCTCGTCGATCACCATCTGCTCGCCGGCTTCGAGCAGGTCGACCACCAGCGCCAGGTCCTGGATCACCGAGTAGTCGTCACGGAAGTTGACCTTGCGCAGGGCGTCGCCCCGCCAGCAGATCGACGGGAAGTACAGCCAGTTGCCGCGCAGCACGCTGGTGGCCAGCTCCTCGCCGCCCATCACCCGCCGGCCCTTGACCTGCGGGGCGTACAGCCGCCGCTTGGTCTGGTCGGCGAGCCCGTACGCCACCCTGCCCTCGCCGTCGATCACCTCGACGCCGGGCTGGACCATGCCGATGCCCGGGTTGGCCTCGACGATCCCGCGGACGGTCTCCAGGTAGTGCGGGTGCAGCAGGTCGTCGCAGCCCATGATGACGACGTGGTCCGCCTCGGAGAGGTAGACGCACTTCTGGAAGTTCTTGGTGATGCCGAGGTTCTGCTCGTTGCGCAGGTACGTCACCCGCGGGTCGCGGAGCGACTCGAACCAGCCCGGGACGTCCGGCTCCTTGCCGTCGTCGACCACGACGAGGCGGAAGTTCGGGTCCGTCTGGGCCAGGACGCTGCGGACGGCGTCCTGCATCAGCTGCACGTCCCCGTAGTAGGGGAGCATGAAGTCGAAGGTCACCACAGGTGTCAGGCCTTCACGGTCTCGGAGTCGGCCTCGGTCCCGGCCTTGGCCCCGGCCTTGGCGCCGGCGCCGTCGGTGCTGCCGCCGAGGCGCTCCTCGTTGTGCCGGGCGCCCTCGCTCAGGGCCACCGTCCGGGCGAGGTCGGTGATCTTCTTCTCCAGCGAGCGGAAGCGCAGGAAGGTGTTGAGCGTCAGGAAGCCCATCGCCAGCACCATCACGTACAGCACCAGGTCGGTGCCGCGGCCGACGCCGAGCTGGTGCGCGACCCAGGTGACATCGCCCGGGCGGAGCACCGCGTACACGTTGACCACGACGAACACCGAGAACGCGATGCGCTTCCACGCACGGTTCTTCGCCTGGCCCCACGTGCGTATGAACATCAGGGCCATCGACAGCGAGCCCGCGATGAGCAGCAGCTGAATCCAGAAGTACCTCATCAGCGGCCACGCTCCCGCATAGTGATGTCGAAGACGATGTTGACGCCGTTGATCAGGGACTGGCCCTTGGCGCGCGAGTAGTCGGTGTAGAGGATGTTCACCGGGACCTCGGCGACGCGCAGGTCGGAGGCGGCCAGGAAGCCGACGATCTCCGAAGCGTGCGCCATGCCGTTCATGGTGATGTCCAGCTGCTCGGCCGCCTTGCGGCTGAGCACGCGCAGCCCGTTGTGCGCGTCGGTCAGCTTGAGCTTGCGGGCGGTGGGGCTCACGGCGGCGGCCGTGCGCAGCACGACCCGCTTGATCCACGGCACCTGGCCGTTCTGCTCGATGAAGCGGGAGCCGAGCACCACGTCCGCCTCGTCGGCGCGCAGGACGGCGACCATCTTCTCCACGTCCGCGGTCTGGTGCTGGCCGTCCGCGTCGAAGGTCGCGAAGTACTTGGCACCGGGCTGCGCGAGGGCGTACTTCAGACCCGTCTGGAGGGCCGCACCCTGGCCGAGGTTGACCGGGTGGCGCACCAGGTGGGCGCCGGTGGTCGCGACGTGCTCGGCGGAGTCGTCGGAGCTGCCGTCGTCGACGACGACCACGTTCGGAAAGGTGGTACGCGCTTCCTCGACGACGCCGGCGATCACCTGGCCTTCGTTATAGGCCGGTATGACCAGCCAGACATCGTCGTATTGGGACACGGTAGCTCCAGCGGAAATCGGCACGTGCACGTGCTCGGTGATCGGTGAGACATCGAAGGCCGGCATGGTCACTCCCTGGCCCCCCCGGCGACCGGCACGCTCTCGGCGCCCTGGTCCCCGGGTACTTCGGTCGCGCCCGGGGCAGCCCCGGGGAACCTCAGCCTCAGCACCGCCAGCATACCGAGCACGGTGGCGAGGGAGCCGAGAGTGTAGGCCAGGATGACGCGCAGGGCCACGTCACCCGGCGCGAACGTGACGCCGGCCAGGACGGCGGTGCCGACGGCCCAGCACAACAGTTGCAGGTTGTGCCGCTTGAATACCATCAGCGCCTGCCCCAGCACCATCGCGAACATGTACGCCACGGTGCCGGCGGACAGCAGGAAGAAGTCGAGGCTTCCCAGGACCGGTTCGGCCCCGAACAGCACGTCGATCAGCCAGGGGCCGAGCGCGGTGGCGGGCACGCCGCCGAGCAGCCCGAGCAGCCCCACGACCACGCCGATCCGGCGCAGCATCGCCGAGAACGCCGCCCGGTCCCCGGCCGTGTACGCGGCCGTCAGCCCGCCCAGCAGCGAGGCCTGGAGCGAGCCGAAGACGAACAGCGGCACCCGGGCCAGGACGAGTGCGCTCAGCAGGGCGGCGATCAGCGCGCTGTCGGCGGGGGCGAGCAGCTTGGTGCTCATCACCGCCGCGTTGACGACGACCTGGGACAGCAGCGTGGAGCAGATCAGCAGGCCCAGCCCGCCGGTCAGCTCCCGCCAGGAGACGGCCTCGCCGGGCCCCACCGCGCGCAGCAGCGCCGGCAGCGTGGCGAGCACGGCGGCGACCGGGGCGACGGCCAGCACCAGGCTGTAGGCGAGCGCGGAGTCCAGCCCGGCCAGGGCGCAGCCGAAGGCCAGGGCGATCCGCAGCCCGCCGTCCAGGGCGAGTTGGAGTCCGTACGCGCCGAACCGGCCGAGGCCGGCCAGCACCCCGCGGGTCAGGTAGCAGACGGCCATGCCGGTGAAGGCCCCGGCGAGCGCGGCGACGAGGCCGCGGTCGCCGCGGAAGAGGAGGTCCGCGATCGGGCCGGCGCCCAGGCCCAGGACGAGCAGGGTCGCGCCGAGCATCGCGGAGGTCATGGCGGTGGCCCGGCGCAGCACGGGGGCGGCGCCCTGGCCGAGGACCGCGCGGGCGGCGACGATCCGGGTGAGCTCCTGCTCGACGGGGAAGAACACGCCGATGCCGACCGACATGACGATCGTCCACAGGACGGAGACGTTCGCCATGGCCTCGGTGGACAGGCTGTGCCCGGCGACGCCCAGGTGGACGTACGAGGCCGCACCCAGCACGACAGTGCCGCCGGCCACCGCGACGGTGCCCGGCGGCAGCGCCGCGGTGAGCCTGCTCGGCAGGGACTTCATCCCGTACTTCCGTTCCGGGCCGACGCCGCGTCGGCCAGTGCGGTGAACACCGGCGCCGCCAGGGCCTCGGCCAGCTGCTCGCGCCAGTCGGCCAGGGGGGCCAGGCCCGCCTCGGCCCACCGGTCGTGCCCGAGCACGCTGAAGGCCGGGCGCACGGCCGGCCGGACGAACGCGGCCGAGGTCGTCGGCCGGATCCGCTCCGGGTCCAGCCCGCTCAGCCGGTAGCTCTCGCGGGCCAGCCCGAACCAGGTGGTGCGGCCGCTCGCGGTGCCGTGGTACACGCCGCCCGGGGCGCGGCCGGCCAGCGCGGCCAGGCCCAGTTCGACCAGCCGGCGCGCGAGCGCGTACGACCAGGTCGGCTGCCCGTGCTGGTCGTCGACCACGTCGAGGGTGTCGCGCTGCGCGGCCAGCTTCAGCATGGTGGCGACGAAGTTCGGCCCGTGCTCGCCGTACAGCCACGCGGTGCGGACCACGTAGCCGTTCTGCGGCAGCAGTTCGGCGACGGCCTGCTCGCCGACCAGCTTGCTGCGGCCGTACGCGTTGACCGGGCCGGTGGCCGCGTCCTCGCGGTACGGCTCGGAGGCGTCCCCGGGCAGCACGTAGTCGGTGGAGACGTGCAGCAGGCGGGCCCCGGCGTCGGCGCACGCCGCGGCGAGCACGCGCACACCGGTGCCGTTGACGGCGGTGGCGGCCTCCTCGGCCGTCTCCGCGCCGTCCACGTCGGTCCAGGCGGCGCAGTTGACCACGACGGCGGCACCCTCGACGGCGGCGCGGACGGCCGCGGCGTCGGTGATGTCGAGGTCGGCGCGGCGCAGGCCGGAGGCCTCGATCCCGGCGTCCTTCAGGACGGCCAGGACGTCCTGGCCGAGCATGCCCGCGGCGCCGGTGACGAGCCAGCGTCCGGCGGCTGCGGGGGTGGAGGAGGAGACGGGTGCGGCGTCGGCGTTCGTGTCGGCGGTCACTTCTGCAGCGCTGCCTTGTCCTTCAGCGGCTCCCACCAGGCGCGGTTCTCGCGGTACCAGGCGATGGTCTGCGCGATGCCGTCCTCGAAGCGGACCTGCGGGGCGTAGCCCAGCTCCGCGTTGATCTTGCTGATGTCGATGGAGTAGCGCAGGTCGTGGCCCTTGCGGTCCTCGACGTGCTCGACCATGTCCCAGCCGAGGCCCGCGGCCTCCAGCAGGACGCCGGTGAGCTCCTTGTTGGTGAGCTCGGTGCCGCCGCCGATGTTGTAGACCTCGCCGCCGCGGCCCTTGCGCATGGCCAGGTCGATGCCGCGGCAGTGGTCGGAGACGTGCAGCCAGTCGCGGACGTTGCCGCCGTTGCCGTACAGCGGGACCTTCCTGCCGTCCATCAGGTTGGTGACGAACAGCGGGATGACCTTCTCCGGGAACTGGTAGTGCCCGTAGTTGTTGGAGCAGCGGGTCACCACGACGTCCATGCCGTGGGTGCGTGCGTAGGCCAGGGCCAGCAGGTCGGAGGAGGCCTTCGAGGCGGAGTACGGGGAGTTGGGCACCAGCGGCCACTCCTCGGTCCAGGAGCCCTCGTTGATCGAGCCGTACACCTCGTCGGTGGAGATGTGCACGAAGCGGCCCACGCCGTGCTTGCGGGCGGCGTCCAGCAGGACCTGCGTACCGACGACGTTCGTCATGACGAACGGGCCGGCGCCCGCGATGGAGCGGTCCACGTGCGACTCGGCGGCGAAGTGCACGACCACGTCGTGGCCGGGCATGACCGCGTCGACTGCGTCCGCGTCGCAGATGTCGCCCTTGACGAACTTGTAACCGGAGTGGCCGGCGACCGGGGCGAGGTTGGCTTCGACTCCGGAGTAGGTGAGCTTGTCGAAGACCGTGATCTGGGCCGATGCGTCCGCGGCGAGCTGCTGGCGGACAAATTCTGAACCGATGAAGCCGGCGCCGCCGGTCACAAGGATGCGCATAGTACGGAGAGTCTAGTCGCTTGTCCTACTGCCCCATGGGGCCGGACCGCTTCGTTCCGGTTGCTCTCGCATAGTGTGGTGCCATGCGTGGAATTCTCTTGGCCGGCGGCACCGGATCCCGACTCTGGCCGCTGACCCGGGCAGTCTCGAAGCAGCTGCTCCCCGTCTTCGACAAGCCGATGATCTACTACCCGCTCTCCACCCTGGTCATGGCCGGAATCAGCGAGATTCTCGTCATCACCACGCCGGAGGACCGTCCCCAGTTCGAGCGCCTGCTCGGTGACGGATCCCAGTTCGGCCTGCGGCTGGAGTACGCGGTCCAGGAGCGCCCCGAGGGCATCGCCCAGGCGTTCGTGCTGGGCGCCGACTTCATCGGCGACGAGTCCGTGGCCCTGATCCTGGGCGACAACATCTTCCACGGCAGCGGCCTCGGCACCCGCCTGGCCGAGCACACCGACTCCAAGGGCGGCCGGGTCTTCGCGTACCCGGTCGCGGACCCGACGGCGTACGGCGTCGTCGAGTTCGACGAGAACGGCCAGGCCATCTCCATCGAGGAGAAGCCGGCCGAGCCGAAGTCCCGCTACGCGGTGCCGGGCCTGTACTTCTACGACAACCGCGTCGTCGAGATAGCCCGCGACCTCAAGCCCAGCGCCCGCGGCGAGCTGGAGATCACCGCCGTCAACGACGCGTACCTCCAGGCCGGCGAGCTGAACGTCACCATCCTCGACCGCGGCACCGCCTGGCTGGACACCGGCACCTTCGTCTCGATGGTCCAGGCCTCCGAGTTCGTCCGCGTCATCGAGGAGCGCCAGGGCTTCAAGATCGGCTGCATCGAGGAGGCCGCCTGGCGGGCCGGCCTGATCGACGACGCGCAGCTGCGCGAGCTGGCCCAGCCGCTGCTGAAGAGCGGCTACGGCCAGTACCTGCTGGGCCTGCTCGACGAGGAGGCCGCCAAGTGAAGTTCCGCGAGCTCTCCCTCGAGGGCGTCTACGAGATCACCCCGCAGCTGCACGGCGACCCGCGCGGCCTGTTCACCGAGTGGTACCGCTTCGACAAGCTGTCCGAGCTCGTCGGGCACCCGCTGAAGCTGGCGCAGGCCAACCTCTCGGTCTCCGCGCGCGGCGTGGTCCGCGGCATCCACTTCGCCGACGTGCCGCCCGGCCAGGCCAAGTACGTGACCTGCGTGCGCGGCGCCGTGCTCGACGTCATCGTGGACCTGCGGGTCGGCTCCCCGACCTTCGGCCGCTGGGAGGGCGTCCGCCTCGACGACGTGGACCGCCGCGCGGTCTACATCCCCGAGGGCATGGGCCACGGCTTCTGCGCACTGACGGACGACGCGACGCTTTCGTACCTCTGCTCGGAGACGTACAACCCGACCGGCGAGCACTCCGTTCACCCGCTCGACCCGGACCTGGGCATCGACTGGCCGGCGGAGACCCCGCTGCTGTCCGCGCGCGACGAGGCCGCCCCGTCCCTGGCGCAGGCCATCGAGACGGGCCAGCTGCCCGACTACGCCGCCTGCAAGGAGTTCACCGAGTCCCTGCGCGTGAACTGACGTCCGCCGCCGTACGGACAACACGAGGGCCGCAGAGGGCCGCACCCCGCGACGGGGGTGCGGCCCTTTCCCGTCTCCCCCCGCGCCCCTCCCCCTCGTACGGGCGGGGCCCGTACGGGGCTGGCGCACGGGTCCCGGACACGGCGAAGGGCCCCTTCCCCGCCGCCGAAGCGGTGGGGAAGGGGCCCTCGTGCCAGACACGGAGCCCGCTCGCGCGGACTACCCGGTCAGAGCGTGAAGAACTTACTTCACGATCTTGGTGACCTGGCCGGCGCCCACGGTGCGACCACCCTCACGGATGGCGAACTTCAGGCCCTCCTCCATGGCGACCGGCTGGATGAGCTGGACGGACATCTCGGTGTTGTCGCCCGGCATGACCATCTCGGTGCCCTGCGGCAGGGTCACAACGCCCGTCACGTCCGTGGTACGGAAGTAGAACTGCGGACGGTAGTTGTTGAAGAACGGCGTGTGGCGGCCACCCTCGTCCTTGGACAGGATGTAGGCCTGGGCCTCGAACTCGGTGTGCGGGGTGACCGAGCCCGGCTTGATGATGACCTGGCCGCGCTCGACGTCCTCGCGCTTGATGCCGCGGAGCAGCAGACCGACGTTCTCACCGGCCTGGCCCTCGTCGAGCAGCTTGCGGAACATCTCGATGCCGGTGACCGTGGTGGTGGTCTTCTCGTTCTTGATGCCGATGATGTCGACGGTCTCGTTGACCTTCAGGACACCACGCTCGATACGGCCGGTGACGACCGTACCGCGACCGGTGATGGTGAAGACGTCCTCGACGGGCATCAGGAACGGCTTCTCGGTGTCACGCGGCGGGGTCGGGATCGACTCGTCCACGGCAGCCATCAGGCCGAGGAGCTTCTCGCCCCACTCCTTGTCGCCCTCGAGCGCCTTCAGCGCCGAGACGCGGACGACCGGGAGCTCGTCGCCCGGGAACTCGTACTCGGAGAGGAGCTCGCGCACCTCGAGCTCGACGAGCTCCAGGATCTCCTCGTCGTCCACCATGTCGGCCTTGTTCAGGGCGACGACGATGTACGGAACGCCGACCTGGCGGGCCAGGAGCACGTGCTCCTTGGTCTGCGGCATCGGGCCGTCGGTGGCGGCGACCACGAGGATGGCGCCGTCCATCTGCGCAGCACCGGTGATCATGTTCTTGATGTAGTCCGCGTGACCCGGGCAGTCGACGTGGGCGTAGTGACGCGCCTCGGTCTGGTACTCGACGTGCGCGATGGAGATGGTGATACCGCGCTGGCGCTCCTCGGGAGCCTTGTCGATCTGGTCGAAGGCCGAGGCCTCGTTCAGGTCCGGGTACGCGTCGTGCAGCACCTTGGTAATGGCGGCCGTGAGGGTCGTCTTACCGTGGTCAATGTGACCGATGGTGCCGATGTTGACGTGCGGCTTAGTCCGCTCGAACTTCGCCTTCGCCACGGGGGTCCTCCTGGAGAGTGGTTCTGTACGCCTTACTCATCGGCGCCAGGTGATCTTTGCTGGAAAGCCGGCCCCCGGGGCAACAGGTTTTTTGAATTGCTCCTGTTGCCCCAGAGGTTCCGGTGACAAGCCTAAAGCGTGTGCTCGGGAGAGTTACTCGCCCTTGGCCTTCGCGATGATCTCCTCGGCGACGTTCCGCGGAACCTCGGCGTAGGAGTCGAACTGCATCGAGTAGCTGGCGCGACCCGAGGTCTTGCTGCGGAGGTCTCCGACGTAGCCGAACATCTCCGACAGCGGCACGAGGCCCTTCACGACGCGGGCGCCGTGACGCTCCTCCATGGCCTGGATCTGGCCACGGCGGGAGTTGATGTCGCCGATGACATCGCCCATGTAGTCCTCGGGCGTGGTGACCTCAACGGCCATCATCGGCTCGAGCAGCACGGGGGACGCCTTGCGCGCGGCCTCCTTGAAGGCCTGCGAACCGGCGATCTTGAACGCGAGCTCGGAGGAGTCGACCTCGTGGAAGGCACCGTCGAGAAGCGTGACGCGGACGCCCGTCATCTCGTAGCCGGCCAGGATGCCGAACTGCATGGCCTCCTGCGCACCGGCGTCGACCGAAGGGATGTACTCCTTCGGCACGCGGCCACCGGTGACCTTGTTCACGAACTCGTACGCCGGACCCTCGGCGTCCGTGATCGGCTCGATCGCGATCTGCACCTTGGCGAACTGACCGGTACCACCGGTCTGCTTCTTGTGCGTGTAGTCGTGGCGCTCGACCGACTTGCGGATGGTCTCGCGGTACGCGACCTGCGGCTTGCCGACGTTGGCCTCGACCTTGAACTCGCGCTTCATACGGTCGACCAGCACCTCGAGGTGCAGCTCGCCCATACCGCCGAGGATGGTCTGGCCCGTCTCCTCGTCCGAGTGAACGTGGAAGGAGGGGTCCTCCTCCGCGAGACGCTGGATGGCGACACCCAGCTTCTCCTGGTCACCCTTGGACTTGGGCTCGATGGCGACCTGGATGACCGGCGCCGGGAAGTCCATGGACTCCAGGATGACCGGGTTCTTCTCGTCGCACAGCGTCTCACCGGTGGTGGTCTGCTTCAGGCCCATGACGGCGACGATGTCACCGGCGCCCACCGAGTCGATCTCCTCACGCTTGTTCGCGTGCATGCGGTAGATCTTGCCGATGCGCTCCTTCTTGCCCTTGACGGAGTTCTGCACCGCAGTGCCGGCCTCCAGGCGGCCCGAGTAAACCCGGACGAAGGTGAGCTTGCCCAGGTGCGGGTCGCTCATGATCTTGAAGGCGAGCGCGGCGAGGGGCTCCTCGTCCGACGGCTTGCGCTTCACGACGGTCTCGGCGTCCTTGACGTCGTGGCCCTCGATGGCCTCGATGTCCAGGGGCGACGGCAGGTAGCGGACGACAGCGTCGAGCAGGGGCTGAACACCCTTGTTCTTGAACGCCGTACCACAGAACACCGCGGTGATCGTGGAACCGCCGCCCTTGCCGGAGCCGATGATGATGCGGCGCACGGCGGCGTGCAGCTGCTCCTCGGTCGGCTCCTCGCCGCCCAGGTACAGCTCCATGATCTCGTCGTCGTTCTCGGCGACGGCCTCGAGCAGCTTGCCGCGCCACTCCTCGGCAGCCTCGGTGTGCGTGGCCGGGATGTCGACGACGTCGTACATCTCGCCCTTGGTCGCCTCGGCGGACCAGACGAGCGCCTTCATCTTCACCAGGTCGACAACGCCCTGGAAGTCGGCCTCGGCACCGATCGGGAGCTGCATGACGATCGGAACCGCGCCCAGGCGGTCCTTGATCATGTCGACGCAGCGGTGGAACTCGGCGCCGGTGCGGTCCAGCTTGTTGACGAAGCAGATGCGCGGCACGCCGTAACGGTCGGCCTGACGCCACACCGTCTCGGACTGCGGCTCCACACCGGCGACACCGTCGAACACGGTGACGGCACCGTCGAGGACGCGGAGCGAACGCTCCACCTCGACCGTGAAGTCCACGTGACCCGGGGTGTCGATGATGTTGATGGTGTGGTCGACGTTCTCGAGCGGCCAGTGGCAGGTCGTCGCGGCAGACGTGATCGTGATGCCGCGCTCCTGCTCCTGCTCCATCCAGTCCATCGTGGCAGCGCCGTCGTGGACCTCACCGATCTTGTAGGACACACCGGTGTAGAACAGGATGCGCTCGGTGGTGGTCGTCTTGCCCGCGTCGATGTGGGCCATGATGCCGATGTTGCGCACCTTGGCCAGGTCAAGCGAAGTGGTAGCCATAAGGCTTCAGTCTTCTCTCGGTCTCGATGTGGGTTGCGACTACCAGCGGTAGTGCGCGAAGGCCTTGTTGGACTCGGCCATCTTGTGCGTGTCCTCACGCTTCTTCACGGCCGCACCAAGGCCGTTCGAGGCGTCGAGGAGCTCGTTCATGAGGCGCTCGGTCATGGTCTTCTCGCGGCGGGCGCGGGAGTAACCCACGAGCCAGCGCAGCGCGAGGGTCGACTGGCGACCCGGCTTGACCTCGACGGGAACCTGGTAGGTCGCACCACCGACGCGGCGGGACTTGACCTCGAGCGACGGCTTGACGTTCTCCAGCGCGCGCTTCAGCGTGATGACCGGGTCGTTGCCGGTCTTCTCGCGGAGGCCTTCCATGGCGCCGTAGACGATGCGCTCGGCGGTGGAGCGCTTGCCGTTCAGCAGGATCTTGTTGATCAGGGAGGTGACAAGAGGAGACTGGTAGACCGGGTCGATGATGACCGGGCGCTTCGGGGCGGGGCCCTTACGAGGCATTCTTACTTCTCCTTCTTGGCGCCGTAGCGGCTGCGGGCCTGCTTGCGGTTCTTGACAGCCTGGGTGTCAAGCGCACCGCGGATGATCTTGTAACGAACACCCGGCAGGTCCTTCACACGGCCACCACGCACGAGCACGATGGAGTGCTCCTGCAGGTTGTGTCCCTCACCCGGAATGTAAGCGGTGACCTCGATGCCGGAGGTCAGACGCACACGCGCGACCTTGCGGAGCGCCGAGTTCGGCTTCTTCGGGGTGGTCGTGAACACACGCGTGCAGACGCCGCGACGCTGGGGCGAAGCCTCAAGCGCGGGCGTCTTCGTCTTCTCGACCTTGTCCTGCCGGCCCTTGCGGACCAGCTGCTGGATCGTAGGCACTACTTCTCCGGTTTCTGTGTGCCGTGTAGTGAAGCTAACCTGGAACTTTGCCGACCCACGCGGTCGGGTGTGTCGGATCCTGCAGCCCTCTGCGCAAGCACAGAAAGACGCGTGGATCTCGGTGGCCGGTGCGACTCGCGTGCGGTTGATGGACACGCACGGGAGCCCAGGCACACCCCAGGCACAAGGTCTGAGCGTACCCACCGCATCCACTCCGGTCAAAACAAAGGCCCCGCCGCGACCCCCGCGACATCCCCGCCGGTCATGTGGCACTTGGGTACCGGCCGCCTCGGATGCCCCCGCTCCCCGGATGTGGTATGGGCCGTCGACGGCCGCCGCTCGCAGCGGCCGGGCCGGCCCCTCCCGGCAACTAGGATGCGTCAGCGATTCAGCCCAAACGGCACCACCATCAGGGAGCGGGACATTGCGGACGGTCACCCCCGAGTCGACGGCCGCGGACAGCCCGGTCCACTCCGATCCCGATCCCCGCCTCCGCCGCCGGACGCCACGGCTCGGACACCTGTACGGGCCGCTGCTCGCCTTCCTGCTCACCGCCGGCGCGTTCTGCGCGTCCTGGGCGGTCCGCGGCACCCACCCCTTCGGCACCACCGGCCGGGCCATCAACGACCAGGCCAACCAGTACGTGCCCTTCCACCGGGGGCTGTGGGACCTGGTCCACGGGCAGGCCGCGGGCGACGTCCTGTTCAGCTGGCGCGGCGGCTTCGGACAGCAGTTCCTGTCCGACTACCACACGTACCTCGGCAATCCGTTCTCCTGGCTGGCCGTCCTCGTCCCGCGGGCCCACGTCGACCTCGCCGTCTTCCTGGTCACCCCGGTCACCATGGGCACCGCCGCCGCCGTGATGGCCGTCTACCTCGGCCGGCTCCACCCCGGGCCGTGGTGGCAGCGCGGGGTCCTCGGCGCCTGCTACGGGCTGTGCGGCTGGGCGCTGAGCGACGCCTCGTACATCCCCATGTGGCTGTGGGGCCTGGTGGCGTTCCCGCTGCTCGGCATCGCCGTGGAGTGGTGCCTGCAGGAGCGCCGCTGGACCGGCACCGCGCTGTTCGTCGCGCTCGCCTGGTTCGGCAACTTCTACACGGCGATGATGGCCACGATGGCCGCCTGCGTGCTGCTCGCGGTCCGCATGGCCACCCTGGACCTGACCGGCCGGCAGCGGCTGCGCGCCCTGTGGCGGGCCTCGACCGCCGCCGGGACCGGCATCCTGCTCACCCTGCCGCTGCTCCTGCCGTCCTTCCTGTCCAGCGGCGCCGCGCAGCCGACGCAGGCCGCGTCCTTCGACCCGGTGCGGATCGAGGTCTTCCTGTCCGGGATGCTGCCGGCCACCCACCTGTGGGGCGGCCGGCCCCGGCTGTACGTGGCCTCGCTGGGCCTGATCCTGGCCGGGTCCTTCCTGTTCAACGCGGCCATCGCCCGCAAGACGCGCCTGGTGTGGGCGGCGGCGACGCTGCTGGTCCTCGCCTCCTTCCAGTTCCCGCCCACCCAGTACCTGTGGCACGGGCTCGCGGTGCCGAACGGCAACCCGTACCGCGAGGCGTTCGTCTTCAGCGGCATGGTCGTGGTCCTGGCCTGGCTGTCCCTGGCCCACCGGCCGCGGCCGCTCCACCTGGCCTCGGCGGCGGGCCTGCTGGTCGCCGCGGCCTTCCTGCTCCGGCACACCGACGACTTCGGCGGCTGGACCTGGCGGGCGGTCATCGGCGGCGGCGCGGTCTCGCTCCTGGCCCTGGCCCTGGTTCTGCTGGTGCAGGGCGACCGGGTGCAGGGCGGCCGGCGCCGCTTCCTGGTCCCCGCGGCCGCCCTGCTCATGGCCGGCGTGGTCTTCGCCGAGTCCACCGCGGCCGCGGCCAGTGCCGACACCCGCCGCTCCCGCGAGCGCTGGGCCAAGCCGATCGCCACCTCGAACCGCTCGATCGGCGCGCACCACGACGCCGTCCGCGAGGTGGACGGCTGGCCCCGGTACCGGACCGACTCGGGCGCGCCGCAGACCTCGTACAACGACGCCCTGGCGCTGGGCGCGGAGGGCCCGCAGTACTACAGCAGCTACCTGCCGGAGGTCACGTACCAGGCGCTGGAGCCCCTCGGCTACGGCTTCAAGAACGACGGCCGGACCTTCTTCGGCGCCGACAACCCGGTCCTCGACGCGATCTTCGCGATCGGCGCCCGCGTCAGCCCCGGCCCGGCGAAGGACACCTGGGCCACGACCCGCTTCCCGGCTCCCCCGCTCGTCACGGTCCGCAGCGGCCCCTTCACCTCCCCGAACCCGGCGGAGAGCGTGTACGCCCGCCAGGAGAACGTCCTCGGCGCGGCCGTGTACCAGGTCCCGCGGACGGTCCGGGGCGGCACGGCCACGGAGCAGACGTACACGGCGCAGTGCAGCCCCGGCTCGGAGGCCTACTGGTTCTCCCCCGACCTGTACGGCACCCTCCGGTTCAACCACGGGCAGCGGCCCCTGGAGGACCAGATGACGGGTGTCGTGAAGCTGGGCCCGGTTCCGGCGGACGGCACGGTGGCGGTGACGGTGCAGACCAGGACCAGGGACGCCACTGCCGGGAACCACCCGATCGGCTGCCTGGACCGCGCCAAGCTGGACGACACCGTCCGCAGCCTCACCCGGACGGGTGCCGCCGACGTCGCCACGGGCGGGCACAGCATCCGGGCCGTCCTCCCCGTGGGCTCCACCGGCACCGCCGTCTTCGCCATGACCGCCGTCCCCGGCTGGCAGTGCACGGCGGACGCGAAGCCGGTGACCCCGGGCTCCTTCCACGGCCTGCTCGCCCTGCCCCTCTCCCCCGGCACGACGAAGCTCGCCTGCACCTTCACCCCGAAGGGGCTCACCCCGGGCCTGGCCGGCGCCGCCCTGTCCCTGCTGACCCTGGCCGTGGTCACCCTCACCGGCCTCCACCGCCGGCGCCGCGCCTGAGGCCCGGGCCGAACCCGAGGGCCCTGCCCGGGCCGGCCCGGGCCCGCGCCCTCGGGTTCTGCCGCTGCCCGTACGTGCATGCATACGAGGAAGCCCCCCGCCGCTCCTTCCGGAGCAGCGGGGGGCTTCCTCTTGGCGACTCTTAGCCGTTGTACGGGCCGTAGTCGTAGTCCTCCAGCGGGACAGCCTGGCCGGAGCCGGTGCCGAAGGGCGAGTAGTCGATGTCGTCGTAGCCGACGGCCGAGTACATCGCGGCCTTCGCCTCCTCGGTGGGCTCCACCCGGATGTTGCGGTAGCGGGCGAGGCCCGTACCGGCCGGGATGAGCTTACCGATGATGACGTTCTCCTTGAGGCCGATCAGGGAGTCCGACTTGGCGTTGATCGCCGCGTCGGTCAGAACCCGGGTCGTCTCCTGGAAGGACGCCGCCGACAGCCAGGACTCGGTGGCGAGCGAGGCCTTGGTGATACCCATCAGCTGCGGACGGCCGGAGGCGGGGTGACCGCCCTCGGTGACCACACGACGGTTCTCGACCTCGAACTTCGACCGCTCGACGAGCTCGCCCGGAAGCAGCTCGGCGTCGCCCGACTCGATGATCGTCACGCGGCGGAGCATCTGCCGGATGATGATCTCGATGTGCTTGTCGTGGATCGACACGCCCTGCGAGTTGTAGACCTTCTGGACCTCGCCGACCAGGTGGACCTGGACGGCACGCTGGCCGAGGATGCGCAGCACGTCGTGCGGGTTGGTGGCACCCGCGGTGAGCTTCTGGCCCACCTCGACGTGGTCGCCCTCGTGGACGATGACCTTGGCGCGCTTGGAGATCGGGTAGGCCGTCTCGTCGCTGCCGTCGTCCGGCGTGATGACGATCTTCTTGGTCTTCTCGGTCTCCTCGATCCGCACGCGGCCGGCGGCCTCGGAGATCGGGGCGACACCCTTCGGGGTACGGGCCTCGAAGAGCTCGACGACACGCGGCAGACCCTGCGTGATGTCGTCACCGGCCACACCACCGGTGTGGAAGGTACGCATCGTCAGCTGGGTACCGGGCTCACCGATGGACTGGGCGGCGATGATGCCGACCGCCTCACCGATGTCGACCAGCTTGCCGGTGGCCAGGGAGCGGCCGTAGCAGAAGGCGCAGGTACCGACGGCGGACTCACAGGTCAGGACCGAGCGGGTCTTGACCTCCTCCACGCCGGCCGCGACGAGCTGGTCGATGAGGACATCGCCCAGGTCGACGTTGGCCGGGGCCAGGACCTTGCCGTCCACGACGACGTCCTCGGCGAGCATGCGCGCGTACACCGACGTCTCGACGTCGTCGGCCTTGCGCAGGACACCGGTCTCGTCCCGGATGGCGATCTTCAGCTTCAGGCCGCGCTCGGTGCCGCAGTCCTCCTCGCGGATGATCACGTCCTGCGAGACGTCCACCAGACGACGGGTGAGGTAACCCGAGTCGGCGGTACGCAGGGCGGTGTCGGCCAGACCCTTACGGGCACCGTGGGTGGAGATGAAGTACTCCAGCACGGACAGGCCCTCACGGAACGAGGCCTTGATCGGACGCGGGATGGTCTCGTTCTTCGCGTTCGACACCAGACCACGCATACCGGCGATCTGCCTCATCTGCATCATGTTTCCTCGGGCACCCGAGTCAACCATCATGAAGATGGGGTTGGTCTTGGGGAAGTTCGCGTTCATCGCCTCGGCGACCTCGTTGGTCGCCTTGGTCCAGATCGCGATGAGCTCCTGCGTGCGCTCGTCCTTGGTGATCAGACCGCGCTCGTACTGCTTCTGGACCTTCTCGTCCTGCGCCTCGTAGCCCGCGACGATCTCCTTCTTGGCCTCGGGGACCACGACGTCGGAGATGGCCACGGTGACGCCGGAACGGGTCGCCCAGTGGAAGCCGGCCGCCTTCAGGTTGTCGAGCGTCGCCGCCACGATGACCTTGGGGTAGCGCTCGGCCAGGTCGTTGACGATCTCGGAGAGCTGCTTCTTGCCCACCGAGTAGTCGACGAACGGGTAGTCCTCCGGCAGCAGCTCGTTGAAGAGCGCACGGCCCAGCGTGGTCTTCAGACGGAAGCTGTCGCCCGGCTGGAACTCCGGCTCACCCTCCTCGGCGACCGGGGGGACCCAGCCGCGCGGCGGGATGGTGCCCACCGGGAAGCGGATGTCGACCTGCGACTGCAGCGAGAGCTCGCCGGCGTCGAAGGCCATGATCGCCTCGGCGGTGGAGCCGAAGGCACGGCCCTCGCCCTTGACGTCGCGCAGCTCGCCGTCCGTGGTGAGGAAGAACAGACCGAGGACCATGTCCTGGGTCGGCATCGTCACCGGGCGGCCGTCGGCCGGCTTGAGGATGTTGTTCGAGGACAGCATCAGGATGCGGGCCTCGGCCTGCGCCTCCGCGGAGAGCGGCAGGTGGACGGCCATCTGGTCACCGTCGAAGTCCGCGTTGAACGCGGTGCAGACGAGCGGGTGGATCTGGATGGCCTTGCCCTCGACCAGCTGCGGCTCGAAGGCCTGGATGCCGAGGCGGTGCAGCGTGGGCGCACGGTTCAGCAGCACCGGGTGCTCGGCGATGACCTCTTCGAGGACGTCGTACACGACGGTGCGGCCGCGCTCGACCATGCGCTTGGCCGACTTGATGTTCTGCGCGTGGTTCAGGTCGACCAGGCGCTTCATCACGAACGGCTTGAAGAGCTCCAGCGCCATGGCCTTGGGCAGACCGCACTGGTGCAGCTTCAGCTGCGGGCCGACGACGATGACGGAACGCGCCGAGTAGTCGACTCGCTTGCCGAGCAGGTTCTGGCGGAAGCGGCCCTGCTTGCCCTTCAGCATGTCGCTGAGGGACTTCAGGGGGCGGTTGCCGGGACCGGTCACCGGACGACCACGACGACCGTTGTCGAAGAGGGCGTCCACGGCCTCCTGGAGCATGCGCTTCTCGTTGTTCACGATGATCTCGGGGGCACCGAGGTCGAGGAGGCGCTTCAGGCGGTTGTTGCGGTTGATGACGCGGCGGTACAGGTCGTTCAGGTCGGAGGTCGCGAAGCGGCCACCGTCCAGCTGCACCATCGGACGCAGGTCCGGCGGGATGACCGGGACGCAGTCCAGGACCATGCCCTTGGGGCTGTTGCTGGTCTGGAGGAACGCGGAGACGACCTTCAGACGCTTCAGGGCACGGGTCTTCTTCTGGCCCTTGCCGGTGCGGATGATCTCGCGGAGGCGCTCGGCCTCCTCCTCCAGGTCGAAGGACTCCAGGCGCTTCTGCAGCGCCGCGGCACCCATCGAGCCGTCGAAGTACGTGCCGAAGCGGTCACGCAGCTCGCGGTAGAGGAGCTCGTCGCCCTCGAGGTCCTGGACCTTGAGGTTCTTGAAGCGGTTCCAGACCTCGTCCAGGCGGTCGATCTCGCGCTGGGAGCGGTCGCGGAGCTGCTTCATCTCGCGCTCGGCGCCCTCGCGCACCTTGCGGCGCACGTCGGCCTTGGCGCCCTCGGCCTCGAGCTCGGCCAGGTCGGCCTCGAGCTTCTTGGCGCGGGCCTCGAGGTCGGCGTCGCGGCGGTTCTCGATCTGCTGGCGCTCGACGGAGACGTGGGCCTCCAGCGACGGCAGGTCGCGCTGGCGGCGCTCGTCGTCGACGAACGTGATCATGTACGCGGCGAAGTAGATGACCTTCTCGAGGTCCTTCGGCGCGAGGTCCAGCAGGTAGCCCAGGCGCGACGGGACGCCCTTGAAGTACCAGATGTGGGTGACGGGGGCGGCAAGCTCGATGTGGCCCATCCGCTCACGGCGCACCTTGGCGCGCGTGACCTCGACGCCACAGCGCTCACAGATGATGCCCTTGAAGCGGACACGCTTGTACTTGCCGCAGTAGCACTCCCAGTCCCGGGTGGGGCCGAAGATCTTCTCGCAGAAGAGTCCGTCCTTCTCGGGCTTCAGGGTGCGGTAGTTGATGGTCTCCGGCTTCTTGACCTCGCCGTGCGACCAGGTACGGATGTCGTCCGCGGTGGCAAGGCCGATCCGCAGCTCGTCGAAGAAGTTGACGTCGAGCACTGTGCGTCAATCCCTCTTTCGGGGTCGTGTCTCAATCATGGTCTGAACGGTCCCGGGGATGGCCGGGGGCTGCGGTTGCGAGCCCCCGGCCAGGCCCGTCAGACCTCTTCGACGCTGCTCGGCTCGCGCCGGGACAGGTCGATACCCAGCTCCTCCGCAGCGCGGAAGACGTCCTCGTCGGTGTCGCGCATCTCGATGGACATGCCGTCCGAGGACAGCACCTCCACGTTGAGGCAGAGCGACTGCATTTCCTTGATGAGCACCTTGAAGGACTCGGGAATGCCCGGCTCGGGGATGTTCTCGCCCTTGACGATGGCCTCGTAGACCTTCACGCGGCCGGTCACGTCGTCGGACTTGATGGTCAGAAGCTCCTGGAGGGCGTAGGCGGCGCCGTAAGCCTCGAGCGCCCACACCTCCATCTCACCGAAGCGCTGGCCACCGAACTGCGCCTTACCACCCAGCGGCTGCTGCGTGATCATCGAGTACGGACCGGTCGAACGGGCGTGGAGTTTGTCGTCGACCAGGTGGTGGAGCTTGAGGATGTACATGTACCCGACCGAGATCGGGTCCGGGAACGGCTCGCCGGAGCGGCCGTCGAACAGGCGCGCCTTGCCGGACGGGAGCACCATGCGCTCGCCGTCGCGGTTCGGGATGGTGTGCTGCAGCAGGCCGGCCAGCTCGTCCTCGCGGGCGCCGTCGAACACCGGGGTGGCGACGTTGGTGCCGGGAGCGACCTGGTCCGCACCGATGTTCTGCAGACGCTGGGCCCACTCGTCCGCGAGGCCGGAGACGTCCCAGCCGCGGCTGGCGAGCCAGCCGAGGTGGATCTCCAGGACCTGTCCCGGGTTCATTCGGGACGGGACACCGAGCGGGTTGAGGATGATGTCGACCGGGGTGCCGTCCTCGAGGAAGGGCATGTCCTCGATCGGGAGGATCTTGGAGATGACACCCTTGTTGCCGTGGCGGCCGGCGAGCTTGTCACCGTCGGTGATCTTGCGCTTCTGGGCGACGTAGACGCGGACCAGCTGGTTCACGCCCGGGGGAAGCTCGTCCCCCTCCTCGCGGTCGAAGACGCGGACGCCGATGACCTTGCCGATCTCACCGTGCGGCACCTTCAGCGAGGTGTCGCGGACCTCGCGGGCCTTCTCGCCGAAGATCGCGCGGAGCAGGCGCTCCTCCGGGGTCAGCTCGGTCTCACCCTTCGGGGTGACCTTGCCGACCAGGATGTCGCCGGCGACGACGTCCGCACCGATGCGGATGATGCCGCGCTCGTCGAGGTCGGCGAGGACCTCCTCGGAGACGTTCGGGATGTCCCGGGTGATCTCCTCGGGGCCGAGCTTGGTGTCACGGGCGTCGACCTCGTGCTCCTCGATGTGGATCGAGGAGAGGACGTCGTCCTGGACGAGGCGCTGCGACAGGATGATCGCGTCCTCGTAGTTGTGGCCCTCCCACGGCATGAACGCCACGAGCAGGTTCTTGCCCAGCGCCATCTCGCCGTTCTCGGTCGCCGGACCGTCGGCGAGGACCTGGCCCTCGACGACCCGGTCGCCCTCGTTGACGATGACCTTCTGGTTGACCGAGGTGCCCTGGTTGGAGCGGTTGAACTTGGCGACGCGGTACGTGGTGTACGTGCCGTCGTCGTTGGTGACGGTGATGTAGTCGGCCGAGACCTCCTGGACGACACCGTCCTTCTCCGCCTTGATGGAGTCGCCGGCGTCGACGGCGCAGCGGTACTCCATGCCGGTGCCGACGAGCGGGGCCTCCGCCTTGATGAGCGGAACGGCCTGGCGCATCATGTTCGCGCCCATGAGGGCGCGGTTGGCGTCGTCGTGCTCGAGGAAGGGGATCATGGCGGTCGCGACCGACACCATCTGGCGCGGCGAGACGTCCATGTAGTCGACGTCGTCACCGGGGACGTAGTCGACCTCGCCGCCACGGCGGCGGACCAGGACGCGGCCCTCGGCGAAGCGGAGCTCCTCGTCCAGGCGCGCGTTGGCCTGGGCGATGACGAAGCGGTCTTCCTCGTCGGCGGTCAGGTAGTCGACCTCGTCGGTGACCTGGCCGTCGACGACCTTGCGGTACGGGGTCTCGACGAAGCCGAACGCGTTGACGCGGCCGTAGGACGCGAGCGAGCCGATCAGACCGATGTTCGGGCCTTCGGGGGTCTCGATCGGGCACATGCGGCCGTAGTGCGACGGGTGGACGTCACGGACCTCGAAGCCCGCCCGCTCACGGCTCAGACCACCGGGGCCGAGCGCGGAGAGACGGCGCTTGTGGGTCAGCCCGGACAGCGGGTTGTTCTGGTCCATGAACTGCGACAGCTGGCTGGTGCCGAAGAACTCCTTGATGGAGGCGACGACCGGCCGGATGTTGATCAGGGTCTGCGGCGTGATCGCCTCGACGTCCTGGGTGGTCATGCGCTCGCGGACGACGCGCTCCATACGCGCCAGACCCGTGCGGACCTGGTTCTGGATGAGCTCGCCGACGTTGCGCAGGCGGCGGTTGCCGAAGTGGTCGATGTCGTCGGTCTCGACGACGATCGAACGGCCGGACTCGCCGATGGTCTCGGTCTCGCCCGCGTGGAGCTTGACGAGGTACTTGATCGTCGCGATGACGTCGTCGACGGTCAGCACGCCGGCGTCGAGCGGCTCGTCGGCGCCGAGCTTCTTGTTGACCTTGTAGCGGCCGACCTTCGCCAGGTCGTAGCGCTTCGGGTTGAAGTACAGGTTCTCGAGCAGCGTCTGCGCGGCCTCACGGGTCGGCGGCTCGCCCGGACGCAGCTTGCGGTAGATGTCGAGCAGCGCGTCGTCCTGGCCCTGGGTGTGGTCCTTCTCCAGGGTGGCGCGCATGGACTCGTACTCGCCGAACTCCTCGAGGATCTGCTCGGTGGTCCAGCCGAGGGCCTTCAGGAGGACGGTCACGGACTGCTTGCGCTTGCGGTCGATGCGGACACCGACCATGTCGCGCTTGTCGACCTCCATCTCCAGCCAGGCACCGCGGGACGGGATGATCTTGGCGGAGAAGATGTCCTTGTCGGACGTCTTGTCGATGGAGGAGTCGAAGTAGACACCGGGGGAGCGCACCAGCTGCGACACGACGACACGCTCGGTGCCGTTGATCACGAAGGTGCCCTTGTTGGTCATGAGCGGGAAGTCGCCCATGAAGACCGTCTGAGACTTGATCTCACCGGTCTCGTTGTTCGTGAACTCGGCCGTGACGAAGAGCGGCGCCGCGTACGTGAAGTCGCGCTCCTTGCACTCGTCGACCGAGTTCTTCGCCGGCTCGAACCGGTGGTCGCGGAAGGTCAGCGACATCGACCCGGAGAAGTCCTCGATCGGCGAGATCTCCTCGAAGATCTCCTCGAGACCGGACTTCGTGGGAACGTCCAGTCCACTCTCGAGCGCCGACTCGACGCGAGACTTCCAGGCGTTGTTGCCGAGCAGCCAGTCAAAGCTCTCGGTCTGCAGCGCCAGGAGGTTCGGAACCTCGAGCGGCTCCTTGATCTTTGCAAAGGAGATGCGCAGCGGGGCGGTGCTGGCACCGTTGTTCGTATTGGTCGAGGCGTTGCGCGAGGCGGCCAAGAGGGGGTCCTTCCGAGGGCTCGGACTCACTACGCGCGTACCGGTCCCAGCCGACACAGGAGACGCACTCCCCGAACTGGTTGAAATGCCAGGTCAGGGCGTATCAATCACGTGTGCTCGAGCGTGGGCATGCCCCTGGCGACGGGCAGGGGACAGCTAACAGGCAGCGCAAAGGGTCAGTGTAGCCACTCGGCTCACTGATGTCCAGACCAGGTTTCCGGAAACCGGCAACAGGCCTTCCCCACGTCGTTAAAACCCAACCCTGCATCCAACGTCGCGGCTCTCGTACACAGAGCGCGTATCAGTACTGCCCTCTTCGTAGTCGATCCATGCCTCGGATCCCCGATCGGTGTCCCCGATCCCGGATCGAGCTGGCGACGGTCCTGAGAATTGCGCGCCGCGTGCCGTTCGTCAAGGCCCCCTGCTCCGTGCGGATCATCTCGGCCCCGCCGCGGGACCCTCGCACGGGGCAACGATGATCACCCTACTCCCCAACGGCGACAGGGCAAGTCAGGCAGTGCCGAATGCGCCGAAGGGCGACCACCCTCTCGGGTGATCGCCCTTCGCAGAGGCCGTCAGGCGGCCTCAGAGGTGTTACTTGACCTCGACGGAGGCACCGGCGCCCTTGAGGGCCTCGGCGGCCTTGTCAGCGGCCTCCTTGTTGACCTTCTCGAGGACCGGCTTCGGGGTGCCGTCGACGAGGTCCTTGGCCTCCTTCAGACCCAGGGAGGTCAGCTCACGCACGACCTTGATGACCTGGATCTTCTTGTCGCCGGCGCCGGTGAGGATGACGTCGAACTCGTCCTTCTCCTCCTCGGCCTCGGCGGCCGGGGCACCCGGGCCGGCGGCAACGGCGACGGTGGCCGCGGCGGCGGTGACGTCGAACTTCTCCTCGAAGGCCTTCACGAACTCGGCGAGCTCGATGAGGGTCATCTCCTCGAACTGAGCGAGCAGGTCGTCCTGAGACAGCTTCGCCATGATGGGCGATCCTTCCACTAATTCGGCTGGTGCCGAGATGTATCGAAAGGCGGGCGTAACGGCCCGCTACGACCCGCGCACTAGGCGGCGCGGATCAATGCGCGAGCCGAATTACTCGGCACCGCCCTGCTCGGCGAGCTTGACGCGAAGCGCTTCCGCAGTGCGGACGAACTTCGACGGCAGCGCCTGGAAGAGCGAGGCAGCCTGGGACTGCTTGCCCTTCATCGCGCCGGCCAGCTTGGCGAGCAGAACCTCGCGGGACTCGAGGTCCGCAAGCTTCTTGATCTCGTCGGCGGACAGTGCCTTGCCTTCAAGGACACCGCCCTTGATGACGAGCTTGGGGTTGTCCTTGGCGAAGTCACGCAGAGCCTTCGCCGACTCCACCGGGTCACCGGTGACGAAGGCGACCGCGGTCGAACCAGCAAGGTGCTCGTCCAGCGCGGTGATCCCGACCGAGTTGGCCGCAATCTTGGTCAGCGTGTTCTTCACCACGGCGTACTGGGCGTTCCCACCGAGCGAACGACGCAGCGTCTTGAGCTGCGCAACGGTGAGCCCCGTGTACTCGGTCAGCACAGCGGCGTTCGAGCTGCGGAACATGTCCTCCAGCTCGGCTACCGCGGCAGCCTTGTCGGGCCTTGCCATAGAGCGTCGGCCTCCTTCCGGGTGATGAGGACCGCGCAGAAGGGGCTGGACAAAACAAAGCGCCCCGGGCGCAGGCGCACGGGGCAAGGCTCGACCAGGATCGAAATCCCGGGAGCATTTCCACAGTCACCTGCGCGGGTCGCCCGCTTTCAGCGGATCCTTCGGCCGCCGCTCCCTCACGGGCGCGGCAACGACCAGCGGTCTTTGGCTTCCGTGGAAGATTAGACGACCGGGCGCCGGTCAGGCAAATCGGTCAGCGGCCGAGGCCGCCGGGCGTCTCCCGGACCTCCTCGGGCTTGCGTTCGGCCCCCTCGGCGCGCTCGGCGTCCGGCCCGAGCCGGCTGTTCCCGTCGCCCCGTCGCCGGCCATCAGCCGGTCGAGGGGCGAGGGGCGCCGCGGTAGCGCTCCCCAGGCGGCCTTGACGGCCTCCTGGGACGGCTTTCAGGCCCTTCGGGGCCGCTCCCCGAACGCGAACGGGCCCCCGCCCTCCCGAGGGAGTGCGGGGGCCCGTTCAGGCGTTCAGCCGGTCAGGTGAGCCGGGTGGCTCCGCCCGATCAGACAGCAGCCGGGTCTTCCTCGACGAGGAGGTTCCGGGTGCGGTTCGGGTCGACCTGGATGCCGGGGCCCATGGTGGTGCTCACGGCGGCCTTCTTCAGGTAGCGGCCCTTGGCGGCGGACGGCTTCAGACGGAGGATCTCCTCCAGGGCCGCGCCGTAGTTCTCGACCAGCTGCTCATCGGAGAAGGAGACCTTGCCGATGATGAAGTGCAGGTTCGAGTGCTTGTCGACGCGGAACTCGATCTTGCCGCCCTTGATGTCGGTGACGGCCTTGGCCACATCCATCGTCACGGTGCCGGTCTTCGGGTTCGGCATCAGACCACGCGGACCGAGCACGCGGCCGAGGCGGCCGACCTTGCCCATGAGGTCCGGGGTGGCGACAACCGCGTCGAACTCGTTCAGGCGGTTGCCCTTGGCGATCTCGTCGATCAGCTCGTCGTTGCCGACGATGTCGGCGCCGGCGGCCTCCGCGGCCGCAGCACGGTCACCGGTCGCGAAGACCAGGACCCGGGCGGTCTTACCGGTGCCGTGCGGGAGGTTCACGGTGCCACGGACCATCTGGTCGGCCTTGCGCGGGTCAACACCCAGGCGGAAGGCGACCTCGACGGTGGCGTCGAACTTGACCGAGGAGGTCTCCTTGGCGAGACGGACGGCCTCGAGCGGGGCGTACAGCTTCTCCCGGTCGACCTTGGCGTCCGCAGCGCGGAGAGTCTTGCTGCGCTTCACTTCTGCTCCTGTTTTTTCGCTTCAGGCATGGAGTTGTGGTGCGGGCCAGCGCTTGGCCCTACCACGGGTGGTGCTGGGGTGGCTGAAATCAGCCCTCGACGGTGACGCCCATCGAACGCGCGGTGCCAGAGATGATCTTCATGGCGGCGTCGACGTCGTTGGCGTTCAGGTCGGGCATCTTCAGCTCGGCGATCTCGCGGACCTGGGCGGCCGTCAGCTTGGCGACCTTGTCCTTGTGCGGGGTGCCGGAGCCCTTCTCCACGCCCGCAGCCTTGAGGATCAGCTTGGCGGCCGGCGGGGTCTTGGTGACGAAGGTGAAGGAACGGTCCTCGTAGACCGTGATCTCCACCGGCACGACCATGCCGCGCTGCGACTCGGTCGCGGCGTTGTAGGCCTTGCAGAACTCCATGATGTTGACGCCGTGCTGACCCAGCGCGGGGCCGACCGGCGGGGCCGGGTTGGCCGCACCGGCGTTGATCTGGAGCTTGATAAGCCCCGTGACCTTCTTCTTCTTGGGAGGCATTGCTCTCTCCGGGTCCTAGTGAGAGTTTTCCGCCGCCGATCCGGGTCATCCGGATGGAGGCATACCGCACCACGATAGCGGGTATCGGTGCGGGGCTTAAAACCGAGCAGGTCAGACCGCCCTTTGCGGGGCGGCCTGACCTGGCCGGAAGCGGTGACTCAGAAGATCAGTTCTTCTGGATCTGGTCGAAGCTGAGCTCGACCGGGGTCTCGCGACCGAAGATCTCGACGAGGCCCTTGACCTTCTTCGAGTCCGGGTTGATCTCGTTGATGGTCGCCTGCAGCGTCGCGAACGGGCCGTCGGTGACGGTGACCGAGTCGCCGACCTCGAAGTCCAGGACCTCGATGGTGCGCTTGACCGCGGGCGCCGGGAGGCCGGCCTCCTCGGCGGCCTGCTTGGCGGCCTTCTCCTGCGCCTCCGGGGCGAGCATCTTGACGATCTCGTCCAGGGTCAGCGGGTACGGGTCGTAGGCGTTGCCGACGAAGCCGGTGACACCCGGGGTGTTGCGGACGACGCCCCAGGACTCGTTCGTCAGATCCATGCGGACGAGCACGTAGCCGGGCAGCTTGTTCTGCCGGACGTTCTTGCGCTCGCCGTTCTTGATCTGGACGATCTCTTCCTCGGGCACCTCGGCCTGGTAGATGAACTCCTCGACGTTCAGCGAGACGGCACGCTGCTCCAGGTTGGCCTTCACGCGCTTCTCGTAGCCCGCGTAGGTGTGGATCACGTACCACTCGCCGGGCAGCGTGCGCAGTTCGTCGCGCAGGGCCTGGATCGGGTCGACGTCCTCCGCCTCGGCGGCCTCCTCGGCCTCCTCCGCGGGCGCGGCCTCGGCCGCGGCTTCCGCGGCCTCTTCCTCACCGGCGTCGGCTTCGGCGGCCTCACCGGCGCCGGCGTCGACGTCGCCCTCGACGTGCAGCGCGGCCTCCTCGGCAGCGGCACCGGCCTCGGCGTCGGCGAGCTCCGCCTCGTCGGGGTCCACAGCGTCTGCCGCCTCGACGATGTCGAGCTCGTCCTCGACGGACTCGACGGAGTCGTGGCTCGCGTTCAGGTTCGGGTCAGACACGGTGGCTGCTTCTTCCTGGATACAAAAGGTGGTGGAACATGCGAAAAGGGGCGGCACCCATCAAGGCGCCGCCCTCCGCGAGGATCAGCCGAAGACGAACTTGATGGCTTCCTGGAATCCATAGTCAATCACGGTCACCAGACCGATCATGATGACGACGAAGACAATCACCACGGTGGTGTACGTCGTGAGCTGGTTTCGGGTCGGCCAGACGACCTTGCGGAGCTCGGCGACGATCTGGCGGTAGAACAGCGCGAGCCGGCCCAGAGGGCCCTTCTTTCCGCGCTTGCCGCCCTTGCGGGCCTTCTTCTCGCGGGTGCCGTCCTCGGCGTCAGGCTTGTCGATGGAGCCCAGGGCGTCCGTCACGTCTCTCACCTGAATCCGGGTCGGGGCCGTGGCCGCGCCCGGTTGCGCCGCACGGCGTTGCATCTAAGTACGTACCTGCGCACACATCCGACAAGGAGTGTGGAGCAGGGCCGGAGGGACTCGAACCCCCAACCGCTGGTTTTGGAGACCAGTGCTCTACCAATTGAGCTACGACCCTTTGCGTCCCCCAACCTACCGCATACAGGCGAGTGCACGGAGTGCTCACGCTGTGCTGTGGCCGGCGAGGTCCAACGACAGGTGAGTGTACGTGTTCCACGCCCTGACGTCGAACAGAGCGCAGATCCGGGTGGTCCGTCCGATGTCTGAAACGTTGTGCGGGGCCTCCGCGGCTTCTGGGACGATTGGCCGCATGAGCTCTGCTACGCCTTCCTCCGAGCGCCGGGTGTCCGCCCGTATCGGCGCCATCTCCGAGTCCGCCACCCTCGCCGTCGATGCCAAGGCCAAGGCCCTCAAGGCCGCCGGGCGCCCGGTCATCGGCTTCGGCGCGGGCGAGCCCGATTTCCCCACCCCGGACTACATCGTCGAGGCTGCGGTGGAGGCCTGCCGCGACCCGAGGTTCCACCGGTACACGCCGGCGGGCGGCCTGCCCGAGCTGAAGAAGGCCATCGCCGAGAAGACGCTGCGCGACTCCGGCTACGAGGTCGACGCGTCGCAGGTGCTGGTGACCAACGGCGGCAAGCAGGCGATCTACAACGCCTTCGCCGCGATCCTGGACCCGGGTGACGAGGTCATCGTCCCGGCTCCGTACTGGACCACCTACCCGGAGTCGATCCGGCTGGCCGGCGGTGTCCCGGTCGAGGTCGTCGCCGACGAGACCACCGGCTACCGGGTCTCCGTCGAGCAGCTGGAGGCCGCGCGCACCGAGCGGACCAAGGTCGTCCTGTTCGTCTCCCCCTCCAACCCGACCGGCGCGGTCTACAGCGAGGAGGACGCGAAGGCGATCGGCGAGTGGGCCGCCGAGCACGGCCTGTGGGTGCTGACCGACGAGATCTACGAGCACCTGGTCTACGGCGAGGCGAAGTTCACCTCGCTGCCGGTGCTGGTGCCGGCCCTGCGCGACAAGTGCATCATCGTCAACGGCGTCGCCAAGACGTACGCCATGACCGGCTGGCGCGTGGGCTGGGTCATCGGCCCGCAGGACGTCGTCAAGGCCGCGACCAACCTCCAGTCGCACGCCACCTCGAACGTCTCGAACGTGGCCCAGGTCGCCGCGATCGCCGCCGTCTCCGGCGACCTGGACGCCGTCGCGGAGATGCGCAAGGCCTTCGACCGCCGCCGCCAGACGATGGTGAAGATGCTCAACGAGATCGACGGCGTGTTCTGCCCGACCCCGGAGGGCGCGTTCTACGCGTACCCGTCGGTCAAGGGGCTCCTCGGCAAGGAGATCCGCGGCAAGCGCCCGCAGACCTCCGCGGAGCTCGCCTCGCTGATCCTGGACGAGGCCGAGGTCGCGGTCGTCCCGGGTGAGGCCTTCGGCACCCCCGGCTACCTGCGCCTCTCGTACGCCCTGGGCGACCAGGACCTGGTCGAGGGCGTGTCCCGGATCCAGAAGCTGCTGGCCGAGGCGAAGGCCTGAGCCTGAGCACCGCCGGCCGACCGGAGCGGCGCCGTCCCCCGCGGGGGCGGCGCCGCTCCTTTTTGCGCTCAAGGGGTCCGCGGGCCGTGCTCCGGGGGTGCGGGGGCACGTTTTTACGTTCGGGCAAGGTCCCGTTCAGGGAATCCGGTGCCGAACGGGTGACGGGTACGGCAGGATCACCGGATGGAGCACGCACGCGATCTCACGCTTCTGCCGAAGGCCCATCTGCACCTGCACTTCACCGGGTCCATGCGGCCGTCGACCCTGCTGGAGCTCGCCGACAAGTACGGCGTGCGCCTGCCCGAGGCGCTGACCGGGGCGCTGACCGGCGGGGAACCGCCGAAGCTCCGCGCCACCGACGAGCGCGGCTGGTTCCGCTTCCAGCGGCTGTACGACGCCGCCCGCTCGTGCCTGCGGCAGCCGGAGGACATCCAGCGCCTGGTCCGCGAGGCCGCGGAGGAGGACGTCCGCGACGGCTGCGGCTGGCTCGAGATCCAGGTCGACCCCACCTCGTACGCCCCGCACCTGGGCGGCCTGATCCCGGCCGTCGAGGTCATCCTGGACGCGGTCGAGTCGGCGTCCCGCCACACGGGGCTCGGCATCCGCGTGCTGATCGCGGCCAACCGCATGAAGCACCCGCTCGACGCCCGTACGCTCGCCCGCCTGGCCGTGCGCTACGCCGACCGCGGCATCGTCGGTTTCGGCCTGTCGAACGACGAGCGCCGCGGCATGGCCCGGGACTTCGACCGGGCGTTCGCCATCGCCCGCGAGGGGGGCCTGCTGGCGGCCCCGCACGGCGGCGAGCTCACCGGCCCGGCCTCCGTCCGGGACTGCCTGGACGATCTGCACGCGGCGCGGATCGGGCACGGGGTGCGGGCGGCCGAGGACCCGCGGCTGCTGCGGCGGCTCGCCGAGTCGGGGGTCACCTGCGAGGTGTGCCCCGCGTCCAACGTGGCGCTCGGGGTGTACGAGCGGCCGGAGGACGTCCCGCTGCGGACGCTGTTCGAGGCGGGGGTGCCGATGGCGCTGGGCGCGGACGACCCGCTGCTGTTCGGGTCGCGGCTGGCGGCGCAGTACGTGATCGCCCGCCGGCACCACGGGTTCACGGACGCGGAGCTGGCCGAGCTGGCCCGCCAGTCGGTGCGGGGGTCGGCAGCGCCGCACGACGTGCAGGACAAACTGCTGACGGGCATCGACCACTGGCTGGCGGAGTAGCCGGCCCGCCCGGTCAGCGGGTGAGCCGGTCAGCGGGTGAGCCGGTCAGCGGGTGAGCCGCAGGTCGCCCTGCCAGCAGTCGGCCCGGACCCGGTCGCCGTCGCCGAACCCGATCTCCAGCTGGGTGCGCCCGGTCTCGGGCGCCGCGAATTCGGACACCCGCGCCACGGTGTCGCCGAGGTGGCGCAGGAAGGGGTGGTCGCCGAGGTCCTCGCCGACCTCGATGCGGCCCCACTCCCCCATGTCGTACGGCTCGTGGGGGGCGGCGGACTCGACGATCAGGCAGCCGTCGGACCCGGTGCTGATCCTGGTGGACTCGCCCTCGCTGTCGATGAGCCAGACGTCGAGGGGCGCCTCGGAGCGTTCGCCCTCGCAGACGTGCCAGGACGCGACGATGCGGCTGATCGTGCGTCCCACCAGGCGGGTGGGGTCCGTACCGGCCCCGTGCCGTGGGCAGAGCATGGCGGCCGGGGCTCCTCAGAGGCTGACGCCGACCGTCACCGGCTCGTTGACCAGGGTGACGCCGAAGGCCGCGTGGACGCCGGCGACGACCTCGCGGGCCAGGGTGAGCAGGTCCTCGGTGGTGGCCTCGCCGCGGTTGGTGAGGGCGAGGGTGTGCTTGGTGGAGATCCGGGCGGGGCCGGTGCCGTAGCCCTTGGTGAAGCCGGCCTTGTCGATGAGCCAGGCGGCGCTGGTCTTCGTACGGCCCTCGCCGGCCGGGTAGGCGGGCGGGGCGGTGTCGGGGCCGAGGCGCTCCTGGACGCGGGCGAGGAAGGCGGCGTACGCCTCGCGGGTCAGGATCGGGTTGTGGAAGAAGGAGCCGGCGGACCAGGTGTCGTGGTCGGCGGGGTCGAGGACCATGCCCTTGCCGGCGCGCAGGCGCAGCACGGTCTCGCGGGCGAGGGCGGCCGGCACGCGGTCGCCGGCCCCGACGCCGAGGGCGCGGGCGGTCTCGGGGTACTTGATGGGCGCGGACAGCCCGCCGGCGTCCTCCAGGGCGAAGCGGACGCGCAGGACGACGTACCGCTCGGGCTGGTGCTTGAAGAGGCTGTCGCGGTACGAGAAGGCGCACTCGGCGGCGGTGAGGGTGACCGTCTCGCGGCGGGTGCGGTCGTAGGCGACGACCTCGGTGATGGTGTCGCAGACCTCCTGGCCGTACGCGCCGACGTTCTGGATCGGGGTCGCGCCGGCGGAGCCGGGGATTCCGGCGAGGCATTCGATGCCGGCGAAGCCCGCCTCGACGGTGCGGGTGACGGCGTCGGACCAGTTCTCGCCGGCGGCGAGCTCCAGGGTGGTGCCGTCGAGGTGGAAGCCGGTGGTGGCGATGCGCAGGGCAGTGCCGTCGAAGCCGCGGTCGCCGATGACCAGGTTGCTGCCGCCGCCGATGACGAGGAGCGGGGTGCCGCTCTCGTCCGCGGCGCGAACGGCCTCGACCACCTCGGCGTCGGTGGTCGCGGTGACCAGTCGGGTGGCGGGTCCGCCGAGGCGGAAGGTGGTCAGCGGGGCCAGGGGGGCGTCGTGGAGTTCCTGCACGTGGACAAGAGTACGGTCCGCGGCCGCGGGTTCCCGGCGGGGCCACGGACCGTACGTCCCGGCGGTCGGTGCGGGCCCCGCCGCCCCCGTCGGGCCGGCGCTCGGCCTCCGCCCGGGTGATGGGGAGGGCGGAGGCCGGGGGGTCCGGAAGGTGCGGGCCGCTTCCTTCAGGTGCGCGGCAGCCGCGCGGGCCGGCTCAGGCCCGGCTTGGGCCGGGCTTTCGGCCGGGCTTGGGCGCCCGGCTCAGGCCAGCCGGACCACGGCCCGCGACATGCCCAGCACCTTCTGGCCGGCGCTGGTCGCGGTCAGGTCCACCCGGACCTTGTTGTCGTCGAGCTTGGCGGCGACCTTGCCGCTGACCTCGATCAGCGCGCCGGTGTCGTCGTTCGGGACGACGACCGGCTTGGTGAAGCGGACGCCGTACTCGACGACCGCGCCCGGGTCGCCGGTCCAGTCGGTGACGACGCGGATGGCCTCGGCCATGGTGAACATGCCGTGGGCGATCACGTCCGGGAGGCCGACCTCCTTGGCGAACTTCTCGTTCCAGTGGATCGGGTTGAAGTCGCCGGAGGCGCCCGCGTACTGGACGAGCGTGGCGCGGGTCACGGGGAAGGACGCCGCGGGGAGTTCGGTGCCGACCTCGACCTCGTCGTACTTGATCTTCGCGGTCATCTCAGGCCTCCTCGGGGGCGCGGGAGACGAGCTTCGTCCACGCCGTCACCACGTGCTCGCCGGTCTCGTCGTGGACCTCGCCGCGGATGTCGATGATGTCGTTGCCTGCCAGGGTCTTCACGGCCTCGATGGTGGAGGTCACCGAGAGCCGGTCACCGGCCCGTACGGGGCGGTGGTAGGCGAACTTCTGATCGCCGTGGACGACCCGGCTGTAGTCCAGTCCGAGCTGCGGGTCGGCGACGACCTGGCCCGCGGCGGCGAAGGTGATCGCGAAGACGAAGGTCGGCGGGGCGATCACGTCCTGGTAGCCGGCGGCCTTAGCGGCCTCGGTGTCGGTGTAGACGGGGTTCGCATCCCCGACCGCGACCGCGAATTCGCGGATCTTCTCGCGGCCGACCTCGTACGGATCGGTGGGCGGGTAGCTCCGCCCGACGAAGGACTGGTCGAGCGCCATGGCTCCCTACCTCCTGTGGAAAATGACGGACACGGACGGGGACTCGAGGTCGCGGAAACGACACGAGGCCGCCCCCCTGAAGGGGACGACCTCATGGCGTTGCCTGTGTTCGAGACTGCGCCGGTGTCAGCGGGTCTCGCGGTGCGCGGTGTGCGAGTTGCAGCGCGGGCAGTGCTTCTTCATCTCAAGACGGTCCGGGTTGTTACGCCGGTTCTTCTTGGTGATGTAGTTCCGCTCCTTGCACTCCACGCAGGCCAGCGTGATCTTCGGGCGGACGTCGGTGGCAGCCACGTGAGTGCTCCTTGACGGACTAATGGACGGATCGAACGCATAAAAGAGTAGCCGATCGGGAGACCGACCCCGCAATCGGCTACTGTGGGTAGCGGCGACCGGACTTGAACCGGTGACACAGCGATTATGAGCCGCTTGCTCTACCGACTGAGCTACGCCGCTTTGATGCGATCGGCTCCCCCACCCGAGGGTGGGGGGCCTCTCTCACCAGAGCCCCAATGCGGAATCGAACCGCAGACCTTCTCCTTACCATGGAGACGCTCTACCGACTGAGCTATTGGGGCGAGCGAGGAAGACATTACACGGTTGCCAGCCGATCGCCCAAATCCATTGCCGGGGCCACCCCCGGCCCCCCTTCCGGAGCGGTGCGCCGGCCCGTGCGCAGGCCGTGTGCAGCCGTGCGCAGCCCCTGTTCGGCGGCCCGTACGCGGCCCGGTGCGCGGCCCCCGCCGGCGGCCCCGTACGCGGGACGCGGCAGCCGGTCCGAGGGTGGCACGGCGGTACGACTATTGCGGCCTGCGTGAAGGCGGGAGCCTCGCGCCCTAGGCTCGGGGCACGCTGCGTGATCTTGGGCGGCAGGCCGCGCCGCGCGGGGCCCCGGCCCCCCGGCCAGGACCCGCCCGAGCCACCGCACCACCGCACCACCGCAGGAGCGCGATGTCCGACAGCCAGCCGCAGCAGCCGCCCCCGTCCCCGCGCAGCGGCCGCGGCGAGGGCGGCCCGGGGTCCTCGCGCGGCGGCCGCGGCGGGGGCCCGGGCCCGGGCGGGCACGCGGCGGCCGCCGAGTCCACCCCGCTGCTGCTCGCCGGGGCCCGCCTCACGGACGGCCGCACGGTCGACGTCCGGCTCGGCGGCGGCCGGATCCAGGCCGTCGGCAGCGCCGGCAGCCTGCCCTCGGCGGCGCCGGCCCGGGTGGACCTGTCCGGCTTCCTGCTGCTGCCCGCCCCCGCCGAGCCGCACGCCCACGGGGACACGGCCCTGACCGCCGACGCCGACGGACCCGTCTCGTACGCGCCGGACCAGGTGCAGCGCCGGGCCACCGAGGCCGCCCTGCTCCAGCTCGGCCACGGCGCGACGGCCGTGCGCTCGCACGTCCGGATCGGCGGGGTGCACGGCCTCGGGGCGCTGGAGGCCGTCCTCGCCGCCCGCCGCTCGCTGCGCGGCCTCGCCGACCTGACCGCGGTGGCCGTGCCCCGGCTGCTGACCGGGACCGCGGGCGCGGACGGGCGTGCCATGCTGCGGGACGCGGTCGGGATGGGCGCCTCGGTCATCGGCGGCTGCCCGGACCTCGACCCGGACCCGGCCGGCTTCCTGGAGGCCGTACTGGGGCTCGCCGCCGAGCACGGCTGCCCCGTGGACCTGCACACGGACGGTGACGACCCCGGCCGACTGGCCCGGCTCGCCGCGATGGCCGGCGGGATCCGGCCGGGCGTGACGATCGGCCCGTGCGGCGGCCTGTCCCGGCTCCCGCTGGAGGTGGCCCACCGCGCCGCCGACCGGCTGGCCTCGGCCGGCGTACGGGTGACCTGCCTGCCCCAGGGCGACTGTGCGGCGCTGGAGCGGCGGAGCCTGCGTACCGCGCCCGTGCGGCTGCTGCGGGCCGCCGGGGTGCGGGTCGCGGCCGGCAGCGGGGCCCTGCGCGACGCCGGGAACCCGGTGGGCCGGGGCGACCCCCTGGAGGGGGCGTACCTGCTGGCCTCCCAGGGCGGGCTGCGGCCGGCGGAGGCCTACGACGCGGTGAGCGCCGCCGCCCGGGAGGCGATGGGCCTGCCGGAGGTGCGGGTGGAGGCCGGGTTCCCGGCGGAGCTGGTCGCGGTGCGCGGGGACCGGATCGCGGGGGTGCTGTCCCTCGCGTACAGCCGGATCGTGATCCACCGCGGGCGGGTCGTCGCCCGGACGAGCGCCGTGCGGGAGTACTGCGACTCGGCGGTCGCAGTGGCCCTGGACCTGCCCCGGCAGGGCCGTATGGAGCCCGGTCCCTGAGCGTCGGGCGTCTGTTTCGCGGGCGGCCGGGCCCGGGTCGTCGTACGGTCGGCTCATGCGCATCGTCATTGCGGGTGGACACGGTCAGATCGCGCTGCGGCTGGAGCGGTTGCTCGCCGTGCGCGGGTACGAGGTCGCGGGCATCATCCGCAACCGGACGCAGGGCGACGACCTGCGGGCAGCGGGCGCCGAACCGGTGCTGTGCGACCTGGAGTCGGCGACGGTCGAGCACGTGGCGGGCATCCTCCAGGGCGCGGAGGCGGCGGTGTTCGCGGCGGGGGCGGGCCCGGGCAGCGGGATCGCCCGCAAGGACACGGTGGACCGGGGCGCGGCGGTCCTGTTCGCCGATGCGGCCGAACGGGCCGGGGTGCGGCGCTTCCTGATCGTGTCTTCGATGGGCGCGGACGCGCAGCACAAGGGCGACGAGGTGTTCGACGCCTACCTGCGGGCGAAGGGCGAGGCCGACGACCACGTCCGCACCCGCCTCGGCCTGGAGTGGACCGTCCTGCGCCCGGGGTCGCTGGTCGACGACCCCGGGACGGGGCTGGTGCGCCTGGAGGCGCACGCGGGCGGCGGGGCGGTGCCGCGCGACGACGTGGCGGCGGTGCTGGCGGAGCTGCTCGAAACCCCGGCGACGGCGGGTCTGACGCTGGAGCTGGTCGCGGGCTCGGTGCCGGTGTCGGTGGCCGTCAAGGACGTGGCGGGCAACTGAGGGCCGGCGCACGGCGGAGCCGGGGCGCCGGCCTGACGGGGCCGGGGATGCCGGTGCCGGGCCGGGGTCACCCGGCCGGCCCTGCGGAAGCCTCGAGATCCCGTCCAGACGCCGTCCGGCCGGGCTCTTGAACCGCAGATCGCCGCCGCCTGAACGCAGAACGGCCCCTGGTCCGCGTTTCCGCAGATCAGGGGCCGTTCCTCCAGTGTGGCGGCGCCAGGATTCGAACCTGGGTAGGCTAAGCCGACGGATTTACAGTCCGCTCCCATTGGCCACTCGGGCACACCGCCATGGGATGCCGCCGTCGAGACCGCTTTGCGGCGGTTCTCCCTGGCAACGACGTAAACAATACCCGATGCTCCGGGGTGCTTCGCCACCGGATTGATCAGCGCTGCCGGCGGGTGCGGTGGCTAGGCTTTGCGGAGCGGGCCGGGTAGGGCCGGCCGCCGCCCCTCCGGGGCACCGACAGCCGACTTCAAGGAGCCACAGCACATGGCCGACTCCAGTTTCGACATCGTCTCGAAGGTCGAGCGGCAGGAGGTCGACAACGCCCTCAACCAGGCCGCCAAGGAACTCTCGCAGCGCTACGACTTCAAGGGCACCGGCGCCTCGATCTCCTGGTCCGGCGAGAAGATCCTGATGGAGGCGAACTCGGAGGACCGGGTCAAGGCCGTCCTCGACGTGTTCGAGACCAAGCTGGTCAAGCGCGGGATCTCGCTCAAGGCGCTGGACGCCGGTGAGCCGCAGCTGTCCGGCAAGGAGTACAAGATTTTCGCCTCGATCGAGGAGGGCATCTCCCAGGAGAACGCCAAGAAGGTCGCGAAGATGATCCGCGACGAGGGCCCGAAGGGCGTCAAGGCGCAGGTCCAGGGCGACGAGCTGCGCGTCAGCTCGAAGAGCCGTGACGACCTCCAGGCCGTCCAGGCGCTGCTCAAGGGCAAGGACCTGGACTTCGCGATCCAGTTCGTGAACTACCGCTGATCAAGGCCCCTGACCTGCGCGAACACGCCCGGCCGACGTGCCTCGGCCCCATGTGCGCCCCCTCCCCCACGCGGGCCCGTCCGTCCCGACGGGTGGGCCCGCGGGCCGGGTGCCGGGGTGTCCGTGCGCACCTTCGGCGGGGACGGGCCCGCCGGGTTCCCCCGGAGTGCCGGGTGAGCTCCGCAGCCCGCGGCGGGTCGTAGGCGCAGGCGGCGCGCTGCGTGGGCGTGGGGGACGTGTGCCCCGCGTGCGCGGCGTGTGCGCCCGGGAGGCCGCCGGTGGGGGCTTGGGCTGCGGGGTGCGCGCCCACCAGGCTGGGTGGCATCCGTCACCGCCGCGTCACCGCATCAGGGGGTTCCGCATGCCTTGGGCCGGCACGTTCCGCGAGGACTTCGGGGCTTCCCTCGTCGTCGCCCTGGTCGCCTTGCCGCTGTGTCTGGGGGTGGCGGTCGCCTCCGGGGTGCCGGCCGAGTGGGGGATCGTCACCGGCGTGGTCGGCGGGCTGGTCACCGGCTGGTTCCGGGGCAGCTCGCTCCAGGTGAGCGGGCCGGCCGCCGGCCTGACCGTGCTCGTGTACGAGGCGGTGACCGCGCACGGCCTGGCCGCGCTCGGGGTGCTCGTGCTGGTCGCCGGGATGCTGCAGGTCGGAATGGGCGTGCTGCGGCTCGGCCGGTGGTTCCGGGCGATCTCCGTCGCCGTCGTGCAGGGGATGCTGGCCGGAATCGGGCTGGTGCTGATCGCCGGGCAGCTGTACGCGGTGGGCGGGGTGTCGGCGCCCGGCGGCACCTTGGAGAAGCTGGGGGCGGTGCCGGCACTGGCGGGGCAGGCCGACTGGACGGCGGTGGCGCTGGGGGCCGGGACCATCGCGGTGATCGCGGTCTGGCGGCGGATGCCGGCGCGGCTGCGGCTCGTACCGGGCGCCCTCGTCGGGGTGGCGGCCGCGACCGCGGTCTGCGTGCTGCTGCGGCTGCCGGTCGCGAGGGTCCGGGTGGAGGGGGTCGTGGAGGCCGTGGCGCCGCCCGGCTGGGACGGGTTCGCGGTGCTGGCCTCGGCTGGGGCCTGCGGGACCGTGATCGCGCTGGCGCTGATCGCCTCCGCGGAGACGCTGTTCAGCGCGGCCGCCGTGGACCGGATGCACGACGGGCCGCGGACCCACTACGACCGGGAGCTCGTCGCGCAGGGTGTCGGCAACACCGTGTGCGGGCTGCTGGGGGCGATGCCGATGACGGCGGTGATCGTGCGCAGTGCCGCCAATGTGGAGGCGGGGGCGCGCACCCGGGCGGCCCGGGTGATGCACGGCGCCTGGCTGCTGCTGTTCGCCGTGGCGCTGCCGCAGCTGCTGGCGGCGGTGCCGCTGGCGGCGCTGGCCGGGGTGCTGCTGCACGCGGGCTGGAAGCTGCTGCCGGGGCGGGCGGTGGCCGCGCTGTGGCGGACGCACCGGGGTGAGGCCGTGGTGCTGGTGGCGACGGCGGTGGCGATCGTCGCCACGAACCTCTTCGAGGGGGTGCTGGTCGGGCTGGGGATCGCCATCGCGAAGGCGGCCTGGGAGACCTCCCACGTGCACGTGGAGCAGGTGGCGGAGGAGGACGGGGAGCTGCGCGTACGGGTCCTGGGGAACGCCAGTTTCCTGCGGCTGCCGAAGCTGCTCGACGCACTGGACGCGCTGCCGGCCGGGCAGCCGGTGCGGCTGGACCTGAGCGGGCTGCGGCACCTCGACCACGCCTGCCTGACGGCCCTGCACGGGTGGGAGCGCGGCCGGGCCCCGCTGGCCGGCCGGGAGGGCGTCGGCTGACCGGGGCAGTGCGCCGCCGGGCCGGCGGGCCGTCGGCGCCGCGCGTCAGCTCCCGTTCGGGTCGGGCCTCTTCGGGGTGTCGTCGCGCGCCGAGTCGTAGCCGACGAAGTACGTGGGGCGGCGCTGGACCGCGGTGTAGATGCGGCCGATGTACTCGCCCAGCAGGCCCACGCAGATCAGCTGGATGCCGCCGAGGAAGAGCATGGCGACGAACAGCGAGGTCCAGCCGGGCACCGTCTGCCCGGCCAGGAAGACCCCGAGCGAGACGGCGATCATCACGAGGCAGGCGAGGAAGCTGACCACGCCGAGCCAGGTCGCCAGCCGCAGCGGGGCCGCGGAGAAGTTCGTGATCCCGTCGACGGCGAGCCGGATCATCTTGCTCAGCGGGTACTTGGTCTCACCCGCGACCCGCTCGCCCCGCCGGTAGGTGACCTGGCCGCTGGGGAAGCCGAGCCAGGGCACGAGCAGGCGGTAGACCTGGTGCTGGTCGGGCAGCGCCTTGAGGGCCTCCACGGCCTCGCGGCTGAGCAGCCGGAAGTCTCCTGCCTGCGCGGGCACCTGCTTGCCGACGAGGCGGCGCATCAGCCAGTAGTAGGCGCCTGCGGTGTGGCGTTTGAAGCCGGTGTCGGTGCTGCGGTCGGAGCGGACGCCGTAGACGATGTCGAGCTGCTGGGAGCGGGCCAGGTCCAGCATCTCCGGGATCTTCTCCGGCGGGTCCTGGAGGTCGGCGTCGAGACTGGCCACGTACGCGCCGACGGAGCGGTGCAGGCCGGCGCGCAGGGCCGCCTGGTGGCCGGAGTTGCCGCGCAGCCGGACGATCCGCAGCTCGGGCCATTCGGTGCGGAACTTCTCCAGGAGCTCGGCGGTCCGGTCGGTGCTGCCGTCGTCGACGGCCACCACCTCGTACGCGGCCCCTGTGCCGTCCAGTACCGGCCGGAGGCGGGCCACCAGGGCGGGAAGGGCTTCTTCCTCGTTGTACATCGGCACGATGACCGACAGGGTCGTGCCCGTGATCGCAGCCGACACTGGTTCTTCCTGCCCGTGGGTTGAGGCGGCGCCGCCGACCGGCTTACCGGGACGCGAACGGGGCGTCGGTGGGGACGATCTCGCGGCCCAGCGGGAGCAGGGAGAGCGGGACCATCTTGAAGTTGGCGATGCCGAACGGAATGCCGATGATCGTGATGCACAGCGCGATGCCGGTCGCGATGTGGCCCAGGGCCAGCCACCAGCCCGCCAGGACGAGCCACAGCCCGTTGCCGATGCAGGATCCGGCGCCCGCGTCCCGGCGCTCGACCGCCGTGTACCCGAAGGGCCACAGGGCGTAGACCGCGATGCGGAAGGCGGCTATGCCGAACGGGATGCCGATGATGGTGATGCACAGCAGCACGCCTGCCAGGCAGTAGCCGAGGAACAGCCAGATGCCGCTGAGCAGCAGCCAAATGACGTTGAGGATGGTCTTCACTGACTGCGGCCTGCCATCTGTTCGAGCCGGGCGATGCGCTCGGCCATCGGAGGGTGAGTGGAGAACATCTTAGAAAGGCCTGCGCCGGGGCGGAACGGATTGGCGATCATCATGTGGCTCGCGGTCTCCAGTCTGGGCTCGGGGGGCAGGGGGCGCTGCTTGACGCCGGCGTCCAGCTTGCGCAGGGCGTCGGCCAGGGCGAGCGGGTCGCCGGTGAGCTGGGCGCCGGAGGCGTCGGCCTCGTACTCGCGGGACCGGCTGATGGCCAGCTGGATCACGGAGGCGGCCAGCGGGCCCAGAATCATGATCAGCAGGAAGCCGATGAGGCCGGGCCCCTCGTCGTCGTCGGAGCGGCCGATCGGTATCAGCCAGGCGAAGTTCACCAGGAACATGATCACAGAGGCGAGTGCTCCGGCGACCGACGAGATCAGGATGTCGCGGTTGTAGACGTGGCTCAGCTCGTGGCCGATGACCCCGCGCAGCTGGCGCTCGTCGAGGATGCGCAGGATCCCCTCGGTGCAGCAGACCGCGGCGTTGCGCGGGTTGCGGCCGGTGGCGAAGGCGTTCGGCGCGTCGGTGGGCGAGATGTAGAGCCGGGGCATGGGCTGGCGTGCGGAGGTGGAGAGCTCGCGCACCATGCGGTAGAGCGCGGGGGCCTCGAACTCGCTCACGGGGCGGGCGCGCATCGCGCGTAGAGCCAGCTTGTCGCTGTTCCAGTACGCGTACGCGTTGGTGGCGAGGGCGACGACGACGGCGATGATCAGGCCGCCCCGCCCGAAGAGGCTCCCGATGAAGATGATGAGTGCGGACAGCCCGCCGAGGAGTACGGCGGTCTTCAGCCCGTTGTGCCGGCGGTGCACGGTACGCCCTCCAAATCGTGCGGCGGGGGACCTCGCGAGGGGCCCACGGTCCAGTGGACCCTTCCTTCCTGGTCAACGCGAGGTGAGGGCGTCTGGTTCCCGGGCGGGTGCCGCGCGGCCGCCCCGGTGGCCGGGGCGGCACGGCACGGCGGGCGCTGCTCCGTCCGGGTGAGCGCATCCGCGTACGGGCGCCCGCGGCGCCGCACGGGGACGGCCCGCGGCGCGCTGCGGCCTACAGCGGGAAGAGGCCGCCCGCCGCGAAGCGCAGCACCAGCTGCGGGGCTCCCGACAGCACCACCGAGACGGCGGCCGTGACCGCGATCGCGACGGCGACCGGCCACGGCGTCGCGGCACGGGCCCCTGCGGCGGCCGGCCCGGCGCCCGCCTCGGCTGCGGTGCCGGCGTCCGCCGCGGCGGCCGGGAGCGGCTCCGGGGCGCGGAAGAGCACCGCGGTCCAGCGCAGGTAGTAGTACAGGGCGATGACGACGTTGACGGCCATGAGCACGGCCAGCCAGCCCAGGCCGGCGTCCACCGCGGAGCCGAAGACGGCGACCTTGGCGAACAGGCCGATGATGCCCGGCGGCAGGCCGGCCAGGCAGAGCAGGAAGAAGGCCAGGGCGAGGGCGGCGGCCGGCCGCTCGGCGTACAGGCCGCGGTAGTCGCTGATCCGCTGGAGCGGCTTCGTGCGGCCCACGAGGGCGGCGACGGCGAAGGCGCCGAGGTTCACGGCGGCGTACATCAGGGCGTACGCGACGGTGGAGCCGATCTGGTCGCGGTCGGAGTACGCGGCGGCGGCGATCGGCACGAGCAGGTAGCCGGCCTGGCCGACGGAGGACCAGGCGAGCAGCCGTACGGCGCCGCCGGGCCGGTCGGCGGACTGGCGCAGCGCGGCGGCGTTGCCGAGCGTCATGGTCAGCGCGGCGAGGACGGCGAGGGCGGGGCCCCAGATGTCGGAGTACGCGGGGAAGGCGATGACGGTGACGAGGATGAGGCCGGTGAAGCCGACGGCCTTGCCGATCACCGACAGGTAGCCGGCCACGGGCAGCGGAGCGCCGACGTAGGTGTCCGGCACCCAGAAGTGGAAGGGCACGGCCGCGGTCTTGAAGGCGAAGCCGACGAGGGTGAGCGCGACACCGGCCATGGCGAGGGTGTCGAGCTGCCCGGGGACGTCCTCCAGCCGGTCGGCGACCTGGACGAGGTGCAGGGAGCCGGTGGCCGCGTACACGAGGCTGATGCCGAACAGGGAGACGGCGGTGGCCGTGACCGAGGACAGGAAGAACTTGAGGGCGGCCTCGGAGGAGAGCCGGTCGCCGCGGCGCATGCCGACGAGGGCGAAGGCGGGCAGGGAGGCGACCTCCAGGGCGACGATCAGCGTGGCGAGGTCGCGGGAGGCGGGCAGCAGGGCCGCGCCGGCGGCGGAGGAGAGCAGCAGGAACCAGTACTCGCCGGCCGGCATGCGCGCGTCGTGGACGGCGGTGACCGACAGCAGGGCGGTGACCAGGGCGCCGGTCAGCACCAGGAACTGGATGACCAGCGTGAAGTGGTCGGCGGTGTAGCTGCAGGCGGCCGGGTCGCCGGTGAGGCAGAACGTGGCCCGGTCGCCGGCGCGCAGCGGCAGCAGGGAGGCGGTGGCGGCGGCGAGGCCGGCCACGGAGGCCCAGCCGAGCAGCGGCTTGCGCTGCTCGGCCGCGAAGAGGTCGGCGACGAGCACGACCAGGGCAACCGCGGCCGGAATGACCACCGGCATGATCGCGAGCCAGTCGACGCTCTGGACCAGGCTCGCCGCGGAGCCGCCGGCGGCGGTGGCCGTGGCATCGGCGGCGGTGGCGGTGGCTGTGACCGTGGCCGTGTACAGGGCCGTCATGCGTTGCCTCCTGCGAGGAGCTTCTGGACGGCCGGATCGGTGAGGCCGAGGAGGACCGCGGGCCACAGGCCGGCGAGGACGGTGAGGGCGACGAGCGGGGTCCAGGCGGCGAACTCGTACCCCTGGACGTCCGCGAGGGCGGGCACGGCGCCGACCCCGGTCCGCGGCTGCCGCGCGGGGTCGCCCATGCACACCCGCCGTACGACGATCAGCAGGTAGGCGGCGGTGAGCAGGGTGCCGAAGGCACCCAGGGCCATCCAGGTGAGGAAGGCGGGCCGGGACAGCCCCACGGCCGGCTCGAAGGCGCCGAACAGGGCCAGCATCTCGCCCCAGAACCCGGCCAGCCCGGGCAGGCCGAGGGAGGCGACGGCGGCGAAGGCCAGCAGCGCGCCGAGGCGGGGGGCGCGGCCGTAGAGGGCGGCGCCGGTGGCTCCGGCGAGGGTGTCGAGGTCGGCGGTGCCGTAGCGGTCCTTGAGCGCGCCGACGAGGAAGAAGAGCAGGCCGGTGATCAGGCCGTGCGCGATGTTGGCGAACAGGGCGCCGTTGACCCCGGTGGGCGTCATGGAGGCGATGCCGAGGAGGACGAAGCCCATGTGGCCGACGGAGGAGTACGCGATGAGCCGCTTGAGGTCGCCCCTGTTGCCCTTGCGGGCGAGCCACAGGCAGGCGAGGGACCCGTAGACGATGCCGACGGCCGCGAACGCGCCCAGGTACGGGGCGAGGGCGGCCATGCCCTCGGGGGTGGCGGGCAGCAGGATGCGGACGAACCCGTACGTGCCCATCTTGAGCAGGACGCCGGCCAGCAGGACGGAGCCCACGGTGGGGGCGGCCGTGTGGGCGTCGGGCAGCCAGCTGTGCAGCGGCCACATCGGGGTCTTCACGGCGAGGCCGACGCCGATGGAGAGGGCCGCCAGAAGCTGGGTGGTCGCGGACAGTCCGCGGCCGTTGTCGGTGGCGAGTGCCACCATGTCGAACGTGCCGCTGTTCAGGCCGATCAGCAGCAGGCCGAGCAGCATGACCACGGAGCCGAGGAGGGTGTAGAGGATGAACTTCCAGGCGGCGGCCTGCCGCTGAGCACCGCCCCAGCGGGCGATGAGGAAGTACATCGGGATGAGGACCATCTCGAAGGCGAGGAAGAACAGCAGCAGGTCGAGGACGGCGAAGGTCGCGAGGGTGCCGGACTCGAGGACGAGGAGCAGCGCGACGAAGGCCTTCGGGGACGGGCCTGCGGGGAGCTTGAAGTAGCTGTACAGCGCGCAGAGGAAGAACAGCAGCGCGGTCATCACGAGGAGGGGGAGCGAGATGCCGTCGACGCCGAGGTGGAGCCGCACCTGCAGCGCCGGGATCCAGCTGAGGTCCGTGGTCGCCTGGAAGCGGGCGGGCGTGTCGTGGTCGAAGCCCGCGGCGAGGGCGAGCGCGGCGGCGAGGACCGCGCCGGTCACGGTCACGCCGTGGCGGAGCACGGCCTGTTCGGGACTCCTGCCCTTGAGCCCGGGCGGGGCCGGCAGCAGCGCCGCGGCGGCACCGAGGAGCGGTGCGGCCACGGCGAAGACCAGGAGGAACTGCATCACGGACGGGCTGATATCGATCACGGCTGCCTCACGGCTCACGATCCGGCGTTGACGTTGGCGAGGACGGCGGTGGCGATCGCCAGCACCACGGCTCCGGCGAACAGGGCGCTCAGGTAGCTCTGCACGTTGCCGGTCTGGGCGCGGCGGACGAGGCTGCCGAGCAGCCGGGGGCCGGCGCCCGCGCCGCTGACGTACGTGTCCACGACCTCGCGGTCGAGGAAGCGGACGAGGCCGGCGGCCGCGCGGACGGGCCGGGCGAAGAGCCGGTCGTAGACGGCGTCGAGGTGGAAGCCGGCGGCGGCGTGCCGGTGGAGCGGTCCGAGCAGTGCGCGCCCGGGGTCCGGGGCGGGGCCGGCCGGGACGGCGGGGTGGTCGTGGGTGACCTCGGCGACCTCGGGGGTCTCGGCGGCGGACTCCGCGGCGGCGACGGCCGCGGGCACGGCGGCCTCCCGGTAGGCGCCGGCGGCGGCCTGGGCGGCGGCGCGCTGCCACAGGGCGTGGGTCAGCACGGCGCCGACGACGGCGGCGCCGGTTCCCAGCAGCGAGGTGGTGGTGGTCGGGGTGAGCCGACCGCCGTCGAACCAGTCGGCGACCGGGACGGCGGCGAGGCCGAAGGCGGTCGAGGGGATCGCCAGCAGCCACAGCACGCCCGTCATGGCGAGGGGCTCCTTGCCGTGGTCGGGGGCGGGGGCGCCCTTGCCGCGGAAGGCCATCAGCCACAGCCGGGTGGCGTAGGCGGCGGTGAGCAGCGCGGTCAGCAGTCCGGCGGCGAGCACGAGCCAGCCGACGGCGCCGGGTACGGACTCGGTGTGCCCGGCCGAGGCCTTCTCGGCGGCGACGAGGACGGCTTCCTTGGAGAAGAAGCCGGCGAACGGCGGGATCGCGGCGAGCGCGAGCAGGCCGACCGTCATGGTCCAGAAGGCGTCGGGGATGCGCTTGGCGAGGCCGTCCATCCGGGCCATGGCGGCCAGGGAGTTGGTGCCGGCGGCGTGGATGATCACGCCGGCGCCGAGGAAGAGGAGCGCCTTGAAGGCGCCGTGGGACAGGAGGTGGAAGACGGCGGCTCCGCGGTCGCCGACGGCCAGGGCGCCGGTCATGTAGCCGAGCTGGCCGATGGTGGAGTAGGCGAGTACGCGCTTGATGTCGTCCTGGGCCAGCGCGGCGAGGCCCGAGCCGATCATCGTGACGGCCGCCATGGCCGCCATGACGACCAGCGCGGCCGCGGAGGCCGTGAACACGGGCAGCAGCCGGGCGATGAAGTACACGCCGGCGGCGACCATCGTCGCGGCGTGGATCAGCGCGGAGACCGGGGTGGGGCCGGCCATGGCGTCGGGGAGCCAGGTGTGCAGCGGGAACTGCGCGGACTTGCCCGCGACGCCGGCGAGCAGGAGCAGCGCGATCGGCGTCGGGTGGTCGAGCCCGCCCTCGGCGACGGTGTCCAGGACCGCGGTGATCCGGAAGGAGCCGGCGTCGGTGGCGAGGGCGAACAGGCCGATGAGGAAGGGGACGTCGCCGAGCTTGGTGACGAGGAAGGCCTTCAGGGAGGCGGAGCGGGCCGCCTGGGTCTCCCAGTAGTGCCCGACGAGGAAGTAGGAGCAGATGCCCATGATTTCCCAGCCGACCAGCAGCACCATCAGGTCGCCGGTGTAGACGACGACCAGCATGGCGGAGGTGAACAGGGAGATCAGGGCGGCGTACGAGGGGTAGCGCGGGTCCTCGCGCAGGTACGCCGTCGAGTACAGCTGGACGCAGGTGGAGACGAGGCCGACCAGGACGGCGGTCAGCACGGCGAACCCGTCCAGGTACAGCGACAGGTCGATGGGCACGGAGCCGGTCGGGGTGAGCCGGGTCGCGGTCTCGATGGGCTGTCCGCCGCCCTGCCGGACGGCGACGAGCACGGCAAGGACGGCCGCGGCCAGGGCCGGGAGCACGGCGAGCGGCCGGACGAAGCCGGGGGCCTTGCGGCCGAGGAGCAGTCCCGCGACGGCGCCCAGGAAGGGCAGGAGGGGGACGAGGACGGCGAGGGTCGTGGTGCTCACGCGGTGGCCTCGCTCCGGGTGTGCGGGGTGTCGGCGGGGACGGGCTCGTGGCCCTCGGCGGTGTCGCGCAGCCGGTCGACGTCCGAGGTGCCGCGGTTGCGGTAGACCATCAGCACGATCGCGAGGCCGATGCCGATCTCGGCGGCGGCGATGGCGATGGTGAAGAGGGTGAGGGCCTGGCCGGCGTGCAGGGTGTCGCGGAGCCAGACGTCGAAGGCCACCAGGTTGAGGTTGACGGCGTTGAGCATCAGCTCGACGGACATCAGGACCAGGATGGCGTTGCGGCGTGCGAGGACGCCGTACAGGCCGGTGCAGAACAGCAGCGCCGCGAGTACGGCGGGGTAGGCGAGGTGCATCAGCTCGTCCCCTTGTCGCTGGTGGGGGCGGGGGCTGCGGTGTCCTTGCGGGACAGCACGATGGCGCCGATGAGGGCTGCGAGGAGGAGGACGGAGAGCGCCTCGAAGGGCAGCACCCAGTGCTGGAAGAGGATTTCGCCGGAGACCTTGGTGGAGCCCTGGACGGGCCCGTCGAGGTCGATCCACGTGGTGCGGAAGGCGTCGGTGACGACCCAGACGAGGGTGGCGGCCGCGACGGCGGCGACGCCGAGCGCGACCCACCGGTTGCCGGAGTCGGCGTCCGGGGAGCGGCCGATGGGCGCCTTGGTGAGCATCAGCCCGAACAGCAGCAGGACGACGACGGAGCCGAGGTAGATCAAGACCTGGACCCAGGCGATGAACTCGGCGGTGAGCAGCAGGTACTCCACGGCGATCCCGCCGAGCGCGACGACCAGCCACAGGGCGGCGTGGACGAGCTGGCGGGTGGTGACCGTGATGACGGCCGCGCCGAGGGTGGCGAGGCCGACGAGGAGGAACGCGATCTCGACGCCGGTCGGGGACAGGAACCCGCGGTCGGCCGTGGCCGTCGCGGCGGCGGCCAGGGTGGTGGCTGCGGGGGTCACGCGTCTGCCTCCCCAGGGGTCGGCGCATCGGTCCCGGGCTCGGCGGGTCCGGCGGAATCGGCAGGGCCGGCGGGGCCGGCGGCCTCGGCGGCAGCGGCCGCGGCTGCCGCGGCGGCTTCGGCCTTCTCCGCCGCCTTGCGGGCGGCGGCGAGCTCCTTGGGCTCCTCGGCGGCGGGGTCCAGGGCGGGCGGGGCCGGGACGGTCCACATCCACTGGCGGAGCTTGTCGCGCTCGTGGGTCAGTTCGAGGATGTCGGTCTCCGCGTACTCGAACTCCGGCGACCAGAACAGGGCGTCGAAGGGGCACACCTCGATGCAGATGCCGCAGTACATGCACAGGGAGAAGTCGATCGCGAAGCGGTCGAGGACGTTGCGGCTGCGGTCGCGGCCGCCGGGGGTGGCGGCGGGGACCGTCTCCTTGTGGGAGTCGATGTAGATGCACCAGTCGGGGCACTCGCGGGCGCACAGCATGCAGACGGTGCAGTTCTCCTCGAACAGGCCGATGACGCCGCGGGTGCGGGGCGGCAGTTCGGGCTGTACGTCGGGGTACTGGGCGGTGTGCGAGCGCTTCGTCATCGTGCGCAGCGTCACGGCGAGCCCCTTGGCGAGGCCGGATCCGGGGATGGGCATCAGCTGATCGCCACCTTCACGATGCCGGTGAGCGCGATCTGGGCGAGCGCGAGCGGGATGAGTGTGGTCCAGGCGAGCTTCTGGAGCTGGTCCTCGCGCAGCCGCGGGTAGCTGACGCGCAGCCAGATCACGACGAAGGCGAGGACGGCGGTCTTCAGCAGGGTCCAGCCCCAGCCGCCGCCGAAGGGCCCGTGCCAGCCGCCGAGGAAGAGGACGGTGGTCAGGGCGCACAGCACGACGATGCCCGCGTACTCGGCGAGCAGGAACAGGGCGAAGCGGAGCCCCGTGTACTCGGTGTACGCGCCGAAGATGATCTCGGAGTCGGCGACGGGCATGTCGAAGGGCGGGCGCTGGAGTTCGGCGAGGCCTGCGGTGAAGAAGACCAGCGCGCCGACGATCTGCCAGGGCAGCCACCACCACTCGAAGGCCCCGACGATGCCGGGCAGGGACACGGTCCCGGCGGCCATCGCGACGGAGGCGGCGGCGAGCAGCATGGGCAGCTCGTAGGCGAGCAGCTGGGCGGCGGTGCGCAGGCCGCCGAGCAGGGAGAACTTGTTGGCGGAGGCCCAGCCGGCCATCAGGCTGCCGAGGACGCCGACGCCCATCACGGCGAGGACGAAGAACAGGCCGGCGTCGATGACCTGGCCGACCGCGCCCTCGCCGGGGCCGATGGGGATGGCGATGAGGACGAGGAGGTAGGGGAGCAGGGCGACGGCGGGGGCGAGCTGGAAGATGCGGCGGTCGGCCTGGGCCGGTACCACGTCCTCCTTCTGCGCGAACTTCACGCCGTCGGCGACGAGCTGGGCCCAGCCGTGGAAGCCGCCGGCGTACATGGGGCCGAGGCGGCCCTGCATGTGCGCCATCACCTTGTGCTCGGTCTGCCCGACGACGAGCGGGAGCACGAGGAAGACGGCGAAGACGACGAGCAGCCGCAGGGCGACGTCGAGTACGTCGTTCACGCGTCGCCTCCGTTGTCAGGGGTGGTGTCGGGGGTGCCGTCCGGGTCGGTGTCCGGGCCGGTTTCGGCCTTGCGGGGTCGTCCGGCCGGCGGTTCGCCCTCGTCGAAGGCGGGCTTCGGATCGTGCCAGGGGGCGTCCGAGCTCCGCCGGGCGGGCGGTTTGCGCTCGCTCCCGGCGTCGGCGGCACCGGCCGCGGCCTGGCTCGCCGAGCCGTCCGCAGCAGAACGCGTACGGCGCGCGGGCCGCACCGGAGCCTCCGCTCCCGCATCGGACGCAGCGGCGTCCGCCGGCGCGGGCGCCGCCTGGCTCGCCGAGCCGTCCGCAGCGGACCGGGTACGGCGTACCGGCCGGGCAGCCGGGGCCTCGGCGGCGTCCGGAGCGGCGGTTCCGGCGGTCTGGCCGGCCGAGCCCTGTGCCACCGAGCGGGTCCGCCGGACCGGGGCGCCCTCGCGCGGGGTGCGGGCGGCCGCGCCTGCGCCCGCGGCGCGCGGCGTGCGCGCCGGGCGGGCCGGGGCGGGCGGGAGCTGGCCCTTGAGCGGGCCCCAGTCGTTGGGGTCGGGGACGCCCGGCGGCAGCATCTGCCGCCGCTTGGGGCCGCCTTCGGCCTCTGCGCCCTCGCCGGGCTCCTTGGCGCCGGGCCAGGCCTTGGCGACGCGCGCGGCCAGGACGAAGTCCTTGCGCAGCGGGTGGCCCTCGAAGTTGTCGGGCAGCAGCAGCGGCACGAGGTGGGGGTGGCCGGTGAACACGACCCCGAACATCTCGTACGTTTCGCGCTCGTGCCAGGCCGCTCCGGCGTAGACGGCGACCGCGGACGGCAGGGAGGGCGCCGTGTGCGGGACCGTCGTGCGCAGCAGCAGCCGCCGTACGCGGCGGTTCTCCAGCGACACCACGTGCGCGCACACGCGGAAGCCGGTGCCCGGCTCGTCGACGGCGCTCAGCCAGTCGAAGTAGGTGCAGCCCAGCTTGTCCCGGGCGGTCTCCAGGGCGGAGATCCAGCTTCCGACGGGCACGTCGACCGTGAGGACGCCGTACGCGACCTCGGCCACCGCCTCCGGCCCGAAGACGGTCGCGGCGGCGTCGGGGAGCGAGTCGTAGAGGTTCATGCGCCGGCTCCCGGGCCGGGCGGGGGCGTGACCAGGCCGCTGGTGAGCTGCGCGACCGACGGCCCGTGCGTGTAGCGCTCGGCGAGCGACTCTCGAGCGATCTTCTCCTGGAGTTTGAGGATTCCCTGGAGCAGCGCCTCCGGCCGGGGCGGGCAGCCGGGTACGTAGACGTCGACCGGGATGATCTGGTCCACGCCCTTGGTGACGGAGTACGAGTCCCAGTACGGCCCGCCGCAGTTGGAGCAGGCGCCGAAGGAGATGACGTACTTCGGCTCCGGCATCTGCTCGTACAGCCGTTTCACGGCCGGTGCCATCTTGTCGGTGACGGTGCCGGAGACGATCATCAGGTCGGCCTGGCGGGGGCCGGGCGCGAAGGGGATGACCCCGAGCCGGATGAAGTCGTGCCGGGCCATGGAGGCGGCGATGAACTCGATCGCGCAGCAGGCGAGGCCGAAGTTGAAGACCCACAGGCTGTAGCGGCGGCCCCAGTTCAGGACGACCTTCATCGGCTCGGGGGCGAGCCGGGACAGGACGCCGAGGCGGCGGGGCTCGGGCAGCAGCTGGGGCTCGGGTGTCACGTCCATTCCAGGACGCCCTTCTTGTAGGCGTAGAGCAGGCCGACGGCGAGGAAGCCCAGGAAGACGAACATCTCCACGAGCGTGGTGGCGCCGTAGCCGGCGGCGGCGAAGACCGTCGCCCACGGGAAGAGGAAGATCGAGTCGACCGCGAAGATCACGTAGAGGAACGCGTAGACGTAGTAGCGGACCTGGGTGTGCGCCCAGCCCTCGCCCACCGGGTCGACGCCGCACTCGTACGTCAGCAGCTTCTCCGGGGTCGGGACGACCGGGCGCAGCAGTCGGCCCGCGCCGAAGGCGACGGCCACGAAGAGCACACCGAGCACGGCCAGCAGGCCGACGACCGAATAACTCCCGAAATAGTCCGCCGCGAGCACGGTTACGGTCGATTCCGTTGGGTCGGGCACGTCCGTTCCTCGCTCCTTGGCCACTGTCGACGATCTGGTACGGACGGGAGTCTAGGGCCTGCTTCACACGGGGTGGGGTTATCCCCCGTTCACTGCGGCCCGGCCTCCCCATGGCACCGGCCCGACGGGTTGTGCAGGCTGTGCCGCATGACCATGAGCACCGAGGCCCCCGACGACGACCGCCCCCCGCCCGTGCGCGCGCCCCTGGGAACCGTGGCCTGGAAGGAGGTTGCCCATCTGCTGGGCAACCTCCCGGCCACCCTGTTCGGGTTCGTCTACACCGTGGCCGTGCTGTCGATCGCGGGCGGTTTGTCCGTGACCGTGATCGGTCTTCCGCTGCTCGCCGTCGGCCTGTCCGGATCTCGGCAGGTGGGACGGATGGAGCGGGTGCGGGCCCGCCTGCTGCTCGGCGTGCGGGTGGCGGAGCCGACGCCGCTGCCGGGTCCGCGGCGGGCCGGCGGGTTCCTTCCCTGGCTGTTCACGGCCGTCAAGGACCCGGTGGCCTGGCGGAGCGCACTGTACGAGCTGGTACGGCTGCCGTGGGGGGTGCTCACCTTCACGGTAACGCTGGTCTGCCTGTTCGTGCTGTGGCCGGTGCTGCCGTACGTGGTGCGGGCGCTGACGAACGTGGACCGCTTGCTGGTACGGGGCCTGCTGTCGCCCTCGGACGAGCTGGAGCGGCGGATCGCACGGCTGGAGTCGGACCGGGGGGTGGTCGTGGACACCGCGGCCGCCGACCTGCGGCGCATCGAGCGGGACCTGCACGACGGGGCACAGGCCCGGCTGGTGGCCCTGGCGATGGGGCTGGGCCTGGCCAGGGAGAAGCTCGCCGAGGACCCGGACGCGGCCGCGGCGATGGTGGACGAGGCGCACGGCGAGGTGAAACTGGCCCTGAAGGAGCTGCGGGACCTGGCCCGGGGAATCCACCCGGCGGTGCTGACCGACCGCGGCCTGGACGCCGCCCTGTCCTCCGTCGCCTCCCGCTGCACCGTCCCCGTCAAGGTCGCCGTCGACCTGCCCGAACGCCCCGCCGCCGCCATCGAGGGCATCGCCTACTTCACCGTCTCCGAACTCCTCCAGAACATCAGCAAGCACTCCCGGGCCGACACCGCCGGCGTCGACGTGTGGAAATCCGGGAACCGGCTGCTGATCCGGGTGTCCGACGACGGACGCGGCGGGGCGAGCGCCGGGGCCGGGGGCACCGGGCTGGCCGGGCTCGCGGAGCGGCTGGGCGCCGTGGACGGGGTGTTCGTCGTGGACTCGCCGCCGGGGCGGGGGACGGTGGTCACGGCGGAGCTGCCGTGGCGGGCCCACGGCTGAACCCGCCCGTACACGTTCCGGGTGGGGTTATCCCCCCGGCGGACAGGCCGATGCGCCGCATGGTCCGGCGGGGCCGCGGGCGCCAGGGTTGAGGGGTGACAGGACGAGGGAAGGGCGGGCGGCACATGGGCGGCGGCGACGCGGCGGACGGGGCGGCGACGAGGGCGGCGGGCACTGCGGCGGCGGGCACCGCGGGGGCGACGGGCACCGCGGGGGGTGCGCGCTCGCCGGGGACGGGCCTCGGCCGGGCCCTGCGGGCCCCGGTCTCGGGACGGACCTGGCGGGAGTTCGGCTACCTGATGCTCTCGCTGCCGCTGAGCACGGCGTACTTCTCGCTCGCGATCACGGGGCTGGCCCTGGGGGCCGGGCTGCTCGTCACCTTCCTCGGGGTGCCGGTGCTCGCCGGGGTGCTGCTGATGTGCCGCGGCTTCGGCCGGATCGAGCGGGCCCGCGTCCGCGGGCTGCTGGGGGCCTCGGTCGCTGCTCCGGAGCCGGTCCGGGTCCGGGGCGGCGGGGTGGTCGGGGCCACGGGGGCGCTGCTGGGCAGCGGGAGCGCCTGGCGGCACACGCTGTACGCGGTGGTCTGGTTCCCGTGGGCGGTGTTCGCGTTCTGCCTGGCGCTGGTGCTGTGGTCGTGCGCCTGGTCGCTCCTGCTGTACCCGCTCTGGTTCTGGGTCTTCCCGGCGTACACCGACCAGCCGGGGCTCCAGCTGTTCCAGAACGGCGACTACACCTTCCACCTGGACGCGCCCGCCGAGATCGCGGTGTCCTTCCTGGCCGGGCTGGTGCTGACGCTGGCCGTGCCGTGGGTGTTCCGTGCGCTGACCGCCGTCGACCGCCTGCTCGCGGCCGGGCTGCTCGGCCCGTCGCGGCTGGCCCACCGGGTGACCGAGCTGGAGTCGGACCGGGGGGTGGTCGTGGACACCGCGGCCGCCGACCTGCGGCGCATCGAGCGGGACCTGCACGACGGGGCACAGGCCCGGCTGGTGGCCCTGGCGATGGGGCTGGGCCTGGCCAGGGAGAAGCTCGCCGAGGACCCGGACGCGGCCGCGGCGATGGTGGACGAGGCGCACGGCGAGGTGAAACTGGCCCTGAAGGAGCTGCGGGACCTGGCCCGGGGAATCCACCCGGCGGTGCTGACCGACCGCGGCCTGGACGCCGCCCTGTCCTCCGTCGCCTCCCGCTGCACCGTCCCCGTCAAGGTCGCCGTCGACCTGCCCGAACGCCCCGCCGCCGCCATCGAGGGCATCGCCTACTTCACCGTCTCCGAACTCCTCCAGAACATCAGCAAGCACTCCCGGGCCGACACCGCCGGCGTCGACGTGTGGAAATCCGGGAACCGGCTGCTGATCCGGGTGTCCGACGACGGACGCGGCGGGGCGAGCGCCGGGGCCGGGGGCACCGGGCTGGCCGGGCTCGCGGAGCGGCTGGACGCCGTGGACGGAGTGCTGGTCGTGGACTCCCCCGCCGGCGTCGGCACCACCGTCACCGCCGAGCTGCCCTGGCGCACCCGCTAGCCCCGCCCGGCCCCGTAGCCCCGCCCGGCCCCGCCGCCTTCGGAGGTCCCGCCTCCGTTTCAACCCGCCGTTCCGCGCGCACCGCGTCCGCCCGCCGGGGCTGGAATGCTTGGGCCGTTCGGAGTACGGAGTACATCGCCGGAACGTGTGGACGCGGGAGCTGTTGAATCGTGGAAGACAGGGTGCGGGTGGTCATCGCCGAGGACTCGGTGCTGCTGCGGGAGGGCCTGACCCGGCTGCTGACCGACCGGGGGCATGACGTCGTCGCGGGCGTCGGGGATGCGGAGGCCCTGGTCAAGACGGTGGCGGGGCTTGCGGCGGAGGGGGCTCTGCCTGATGTGGTGGTCGCCGACGTGCGGATGCCGCCGACGCACACCGACGAGGGCGTCCGGGCCGCCGTGCAGCTGCGGCGCGCCTACCCGGGCATCGGGGTGCTGGTGCTGTCGCAGTACGTCGAGGAGCAGTACGCCACCGAACTGCTGGCGGGCTCCAGTACCGGGGTGGGGTACCTCCTCAAGGACCGGGTCGCCGACGTGCGCGAGTTCGTGGACGCGGTCGCCCGGGTGGCCAAGGGCGGCACGGCCCTGGACCCCGAGGTGGTCGCCCAGCTCCTCGGCCGCAGCCGCAAGCAGGACGTGCTGGCCGGGCTGACCCCGCGCGAGCGGGAGGTGCTGGGCCTGATGGCCGAGGGCCGGACCAATTCGGCGGTGGCCAAGCGGCTGGTGGTGAGCGATGGCGCGGTGGAAAAGCACGTCGGCAACATCTTCATGAAGCTGGGGCTGTCGCCGAGCGAGGGCGACCACCGCCGCGTCCTCGCGGTGCTGACGTACCTGCGGTCCTGACGGCTGCCTGCGGCCTGACGGGCGGCGGCCGGCGGCGGTCGGCGGCCGCCCCCGCCCCGGGCCCGGTCCGGCCTTGTCCCGGGCCCTGATCAACTGACACCCTGTCAGCCATTGGGGTACCACTTCCGGCCGCACGGGCTCACACCATCGGACCCTGCGCTTTCCGCACGGCACAGTAATCGGAATACAGGATTCGCGGTGAATCCGGCCGTATTCCGCAGAATTCCGCAGTCCAACCGCCCTCTGGAAGACGGACCGGAGTATGAACGTTTCCCATAAGGGCAGGCGTACCGACGTAGGGTTGGCCGTGGGAGCGGGAACGCCGAGCCTCGAAGGAGGTCCAGTTCAGTGACCAGCCAGGTCAGTAGCCCAGCCGAGCAGGCCGACGGAGCCGAGGGGGCCGAGACGGCCGTCCTCGGGGAGCAGCGGACGCCCCCGGTCCCGGGCGGCGGCGGCAAGGAAGTACGCCGCCTCGATCGGGTGATCATCCGGTTCGCGGGTGACTCGGGTGACGGTATGCAGCTCACCGGCGACCGGTTCACCTCGGAGACGGCGTCCTTCGGGAACGACCTCTCCACCCTGCCGAACTTCCCCGCCGAAATCCGCGCCCCGGCCGGAACACTGCCGGGCGTGTCCTCGTTCCAGCTGCATTTCGCCGATCACGACATCCTGACGCCGGGCGACGCCCCGAACGTCCTGGTCGCGATGAATCCGGCGGCGCTGAAGGCGAACATCGGGGACGTGCCGCGCGGCGCGGAGATCATCATCAATACCGATGAATTCACGAAGCGCCCGATGGCGAAGGTCGGATACGAGACCTCCCCGCTGGAGGACGGCTCGCTGGGCGCCTACAACATCCACCCCGTGCCGCTGACGACCCTGACGATCGAGGCGCTGAAGGACTTCGGGCTCTCCCGCAAGGAGGCCGAACGCAGCAAGAACATGTTCGCGCTGGGCCTGCTGAGCTGGATGTACCACCGGCCGACCGAGGGCACCGAGTCGTTCCTGCGCCAGAAGTTCGCGAAGAAGCCCGTCATCGCCGAGGCGAACGTCGCCGCGTTCCGGGCGGGCTGGAACTTCGGCGAGACGACCGAGGACTTCGCGGTGTCCTACGAGGTGGCCCCGGCCACCCGCGCCTTCCCGACCGGCACCTACCGCAACATCTCCGGGAACCTGGCCCTGGCCTACGGCCTGATCGCGGCGAGCCGGCAGGCCGACCTGCCGCTCTACCTGGGCTCGTACCCGATCACCCCGGCCTCGGACATCCTGCACGAGCTGAGCCGGCACAAGAACTTCGGCGTACGGACCTTCCAGGCCGAGGACGAGATCGCCGGCATCGGCGCGGCGCTGGGCGCGGCCTTCGGCGGCAGCCTCGGCGTGACCACCACCTCCGGGCCCGGCGTGGCGCTGAAGTCCGAGACCATCGGCCTCGCGGTCTCCCTGGAGCTGCCGCTGCTGATCGTGGACATCCAGCGCGGCGGGCCGTCCACGGGCCTGCCCACCAAGACGGAGCAGGCGGACCTGCTCCAGGCCATGTACGGGCGCAACGGCGAGGCCCCGGTGCCGGTCGTCGCCCCGCGCACCCCGGCGGACTGCTTCGACGCCGCGCTGGACGCGGCCCGGATCGCGCTGACGTACCGGACGCCGGTGTTCCTGCTCTCCGACGGGTACCTCGCCAACGGCTCCGAGCCGTGGCGGATCCCGGACGTGTCGGAGCTGCCGGACCTGCGGGTGCGGTTCGCGACCGCCCCCAACCACGAGCTGGCGGACGGCACCGAGGTCTTCTGGCCGTACAAGCGCGACCCGCAGACCCTGGCCCGCCCGTGGGCGGTCCCGGGCACACCGGGCCTGGAGCACCGGATCGGCGGCATCGAGAAAGAGGACGGCACGGGCAACATCAGCTACGCCCCGGCCAACCACGACCTGATGGTCCGCACCCGGCAGGCCAAGGTCGACGGCATCGAGGTCCCCGACGTGGAGGTCGACGACCCGGACCGCGCCCGGACCCTCGTCATCGGCTGGGGCTCCACGTACGGCCCGATCACGGCCGCCGTCCGGCGGCTGCGGGCGGCCGGCGTGCCCATCGCGCAGGCCCACCTGCGCCATCTGAACCCCTTCCCGGGAAACCTCGGCGAGGTCCTGGGGAGCTACGACAAGGTGGTGGTGCCGGAGATGAACCTCGGGCAGCTCGCGACCCTGCTCCGGGCGAAGTACCTGGTCGACGCGGAGTCGTACAACCAGGTCAACGGAATGCCGTTCAAGGCGGAGCAGCTCGCGAAGGTTCTGAAGGAGGCCGTCAATGACTGAGGTGACCGACGCCCCGACCCTGCTCTCGCTGGTGCCGAAGGCTGCGGCCCGGCAGTCCATGAAGGACTTCAAGTCGGACCAGGAGGTCCGCTGGTGCCCGGGCTGCGGCGACTACGCGGTGCTGGCCGCGGTGCAGGGCTTCATGCCGGAACTGGGACTGGCCAGGGAGAACATCGTCTTCGTCTCCGGGATCGGCTGCTCGTCCCGGTTCCCGTACTACATGAACACGTACGGGATGCACTCCATCCACGGCCGGGCCCCGGCCATCGCGACGGGGCTGGCCACCTCGCGCCGCGACCTGTCGGTGTGGGTGATCACCGGTGACGGCGACGCCCTGTCCATCGGCGGGAACCACCTGATCCACGCCCTGCGGCGGAACGTCAACCTGAAGATCCTGCTGTTCAACAACCGGATCTACGGGCTGACCAAGGGGCAGTACTCCCCCACCTCCGAGTTCGGCAAGATCACCAAGTCGACGCCGATGGGCTCGCTGGACGCGCCCTTCAACCCGGTGTCCCTGGCGCTGGGCGCCGAGGCGTCCTTCGTGGCCCGCACCGTCGACTCCGACCGCAAGCACCTGACCGAGGTGCTGCGGGCGGCCTCGGACCACCCGGGCACGGCGCTGGTGGAGATCTACCAGAACTGCAACATCTTCAACGACGGCGCCTTCGACGCCCTGAAGGACAAGGACCGCGCCCAGGAGGCGGTGATCCGCCTGGAGCACGGGCAGCCGATCCGCTTCGGCGCCGACGGGCACAAGGGCGTCGTACGCGATCCGGCGACCGGCGACCTGGAGGTCGTCGACGTGACCGCGGAGAACGAGGCGCGGATCCTGGTCCACGACGCGCACAGCGCCAGCCCGACCACCGCGTTCGCGCTGTCCCGGCTGGCCGACCCGGACACGCTGGACCGGACGCCCATCGGGGTGTTCCGCAGCGTGGAGCGGCCGGTCTACGACACGCTCATGGCCGAGCAGCTGGACACGGCCGTCGAGAGCAAGGGCAAGGGCGACCTGGGCACCCTGCTGGCCGGCAACGACACCTGGACGGTCGTCGGCTAGCGCACACCCGCAGGCCCGCGCAGCGCACGTCCGCGCAGCGCACGCCGCGCGTCCTCGCGCCCCGCAGGCCCGGAGCTCCTCAGGAGTTCCGGGCCTCGTCGTACGCGGCCCGCGCCTCCTGCACGTCGGGGGTGCGCCGCTCGGTCCAGCGCGCCAGGGCCCACACCTGCTCGGCGGCCTCGCGCCCCAGCTCGGTGAGGGAGTAGTCCACGCGCGGCGGGATGACCGGCTTGGCGTCGCGCAGCAGGAACCCGTCGCGCTCCAGCGTCTGGAGGGTCTGGGCGAGCATCTTCTCGCTGACCCCGCCGACCTCGCGGCGCAGCTCGCTGAAGCGGTACGAGCGCTCCACGAGGGCCGCGAGCACCAGCACGCCCCAGCGACTGGTGACGTGTTCCAGGACCCCGCGGGAGGGGCACATCGGAGCCTTCACGCTCCTGGCCGGGGCGGCGGCGGGCCGGTTCTCACTTACTGCCATACCAGTACCTTACTTTGAAGTGGGTACTTACGCATGGTTAGCGCTTTCTCTACGGTGGTGCCACAGCCGGAACACACCCCACGCACCACCCGCCCCAGGGAGAGCATCATGAGCATCGTCGTCACCGGAGCCACCGGAGCCCTCGGCCGCCTCGTCGTCGCGGAGCTGCTGAACCGGGTCCCGGCCAGGGACGTCGCCGTCGTCGTCCGCGACAAGGCCAGGGCCGCGGACCTGGCCGAGCGCGGCGTCGAGGTGCGCATCGCCGACTACGACGCCCCCGAGACCCTGGCGGACGCCTTCCGGGCGGGCGACCGGGTCCTGCTGATCTCCGGCAACGCGGTCGGCCGCCGGGTGCCGCAGCACACCGCGGTGATCGGGGCCGCCAAGGCCGCCGGCGTCGCCCAGCTCGCCTACACCGGGATCCTCGGCGGCCCCGAGGCCGACTTCGAGCTGGCCGCCGAGCACAAGGCCACCGAGCAGGCCGTACTGGACTCCGGCCTGCCCCACACCTTCCTGCGCAACGGCTGGTACCACGAGAACTACACCGCCCAGCTGGCCGGCGTCCTGGAGCACGGCACCGTCGTGGGCAGCGCCGGCGAGGGCCGGATCGCCTCCGCCGCCCGGGCCGACTACGCCGCCGCGGCCGCGGCCGTCCTCACCGGCGAGGGCCACCTGAACCGGGTCTACGAGCTCTCCGGCGACACCGCCTGGAGCATGGCCGAGTACGCGGCCGAGGTCTCGGCGCAGTCCGGCAAGGACATCGCGTACACCGAGCTCCCCGCCGACGCCCACCTGTCCGCCCTGACCGGCGCGGGGGTCCCCGAGGGCTTCGCCGCCCTGCTCGTCGACGTGGACGCGGCCATCTCCCGCGGCCGCCTGGGCCACACCGGCGGCGATCTGTCCCGGCTCATCGGCCGCCCGACCACGCCGGTCGCCGAGGCCATCGCCGCCGCCCTGGCTGCGTGAGTCCGCCCGGCCCCGGCCCCACAAGACCTCGGTAGTGTCATGAGTATCTCCCGCTTATGCACATGACACCGGGGGCCTGCAGCGCTAGGTTCTCTGATGAGGTTGGCCGGAATGTGACGGGAGGCCCGCGTGAAGGCGGAGAACGAGCAGCGCACAGGACTGCTCTACGGATTCGGCGCCTACGGGATGTGGGGGCTGGTCCCCCTCTTCTGGCCGCTCCTCAAGCCGGCCGGGGCCGTCGAGATCCTCGCCCACCGCATGGTGTGGTCGCTGGCCGTCGTCGGCGTACTGCTGCTGGCCGTGCGCCGCTGGGGCTGGATACGGGAGCTGCTGCGCGAGCCCCGCAAGCTCGGCATGACCGCCCTGGCCGCCACGCTGATCTCCGTGAACTGGGGCCTGTACATCTGGGCCGTCAACAACGGCGCAGTCGTCGAATCCAGCCTCGGCTACTTCATCAACCCCCTGGTCACCATCGCCATCGGCGTCCTGCTCCTCGGCGAGCGGCTGCGCCGGGCCCAGTGGGTGGCGGTCGGCATCGGCTTCGCCGCCGTGCTGGTCCTCGCGATCGGGTACGGGCGGCCGCCGTGGATCTCGCTGGTCCTGGCCTTCTCCTTCGCCACCTACGGGCTGATCAAGAAGAAGCTGGGCATGGGCGGCGTGGAGTCGCTGGCCGCCGAGACGGCCCTGCTCTTCCTGCCCGCCCTCGGCTACCTGCTGTGGCTGGGCGCGCAGGGCCGGTCCGCCTTCGGCAGCGAGGGCCTCGGACACTCGGCGCTGCTCGCCTCGACCGGACTCGTCACCGCGATCCCGCTCGTCTTCTTCGGGGCGGCCGCGATCCGGGTCCCGCTGTCCACCCTCGGGCTGCTCCAGTACCTGGCGCCGGTCTTCCAGTTCCTGCTCGGCGTCGCGTACTTCCACGAGGCCATGCCCTTCGAGCGCTGGGTCGGCTTCTCCCTGGTCTGGGCCGCGCTCGCCCTGCTGACCTGGGACGCCCTGCGCACGGTACGCCGCTCCCGGGCCCGGCTGGAGACGGCCGACCCCGCGACCGCGGCGAGCGCCCCGCAGGCGGCCGCCGCTCCGGAACCCGAGCGCGCGTAGGCCCGCGTCGCGCGCGGCACGCCACGGCCGGCCGCGGGCCACGGCGCCCCGACATCCCCGCGATCCCCGTCACGGAACTCCCCCGGCCACCGCTGGGAGGCGCCCACCGTGACGGGGATCGTCCGTTTTCCGAACGATCCTGACCGAAACACGGTCTTGACTGTCCGTCATACCTCACTCAACATCAGGCGCACTGACGCACGTTCGCTCACCTGCTCTATCCCCGCACGTTCCGTTCAATCCCCAACGGAATCCCCGGAGCCCCCACATGAGCCTGTTCGTCCCTCGGCGCCTCGCTGCCGTGACCGCGCTCGCGGTCGCCGGCCTCTTCGCCTCCACCGCCCCCGCCGCACCGGCCTCGCCCGCTGCGGCGGCCGCGGCCCCGACCCCGCCCGACATCCCGCTCGCCAACGTCAAGGCCCACTTGACGCAGTTCCAGACCATCGCCGCCAACAACGGCGGCAACCGCGCCCACGGCAGGGCCGGTTACAAGGCCTCGATCGACTACGTGAAGGCCAAGCTGGACGCGGCCGGGTTCACCACCACCCTCCAGACGTTCACCTCCAGCGGCGCCACCGGCTACAACCTGATCGCCGACTGGCCGGGCGGCGACCCGAACTCAGTGCTGATGGCCGGGTCGCACCTGGACTCGGTGACCTCCGGTCCGGGCATCAACGACAACGGGTCGGGCTCGGCCGCCGTCCTGGAGACCGCGCTGGCCGTCTCGCGCGCGCAGCTCCAGCCCACCAAGCACCTGCGGTTCGGCTGGTGGGGCGCGGAGGAGCTCGGCCTGATCGGGTCGAGGTACTACGTGAACAGCCTGCCGAGCGCGGAGAAGGCGAAAATCTCCGGCTACCTGAACTTCGACATGATCGGCTCGCCGAACCCGGGCTACTTCGTCTACGACGACGACCCGACGATCGAGCAGACCTTCAAGACCTACTTCTCGGGCATCGGGGTCCCGACCGAGATAGAGACCGAGGGCGACGGGCGTTCCGACCACGCCTCCTTCAAGAACGCGGGCATCCCGGTCGGCGGCCTGTTCACCGGCGCGAGCAACACCAAGACCTCGGCCCAGGCGCAGAAGTGGGGCGGCACGGCCGGCCAGTCCTTCGACCGCTGCTACCACTCCTCCTGCGACACCACGTCGAACATCAGCGACACCGCGCTGGACCGCAACGCGGACGCCGTCGCCTACGCCGTCTGGAACCTGGGTGCGGCCACGCCGGTCCCGCCCGGCCCGTCCTTCGAGAACACGGCGGACGTGAACATCCCGGACTACCCCAGCGCCGCGGTGACCTCGCCGATCACGGTCTCCGGCGTGGCGGGCAACGCCCCGGCCACCACCAAGGTCGACGTGAACATCGTCCACACCTACCGCGGTGACCTGGTGATCGACCTGATCGCCCCGGACGGCACGGCGTACCGGCTGAAGAACTCCTCCGGTTCGGACTCCGCCGACAACGTCCTCGCCTCGTACACGGTCAACGCGTCCGGCGAGGCGGCCAACGGCGTCTGGAAGCTCCAGGTCAAGGACGTGGCGGCGCAGGACGTCGGCTACATCAACAGCTGGAAGATCACCTTCTGACGCTACGCGCCCTCGGCGGGGGCCTGGAGCGAGGCGTCCAGCGGCTCCCTGATGAGGGCGCGCAGTTCCTCGGCCACGGTGCCGACGTCGGCGCGGCCCCGCTTCGCCGCCTCCACCAGGTCGCCGAGCTCCTCGGGCGAGGGAAGCTGCTTGGCCCCGGCCACCCGCAGGTAGGAGCGGGTGGCGGCGGCCGCGTAGAACTCGTTCATCGGCGATTCCAGCGCCGGGCACACGGCGAGGGTGTGCAGGAACGCGGCGGCCCGCCACGCGGTGTCCGGGGCGGGCTGTTCGGGCACCATGACGAGGTCGTTCTGGTGCCGGGCGACCGCGGCGGCCACCCCGGAGGGATCCCAGACGGCGGGATCGGACGGGAGATGGTGGGCCAGAGCGGTCCAGGCCCACTCCATGGTGATCTTCAATTGCCGAACCGTTCCTGGAAGTAGCCCCAGTGAACGGCGAACTCCTCTATCCCGGAAAGGAAGTTCTTCCGGTCCTCGTCGAGCTCGCGTTCCGTCACCTCTGTGATCAGCGCGGTGACCGTCGTCCCCTGTGCCGCCGCGCGCGCCTTGAGGCGTTCGTGGAACTCTTCGTCCAGGCGGATGGTGACGTGTCTCGACATGCTCCACACGGTACCGCTGGGCCGCTGTACGCACGGCCGGAACGAGCGAAGGGTGGGCAGGGACACAGTCCCCGCCCACCCTTCGGTGTGCGGCTCCACACGGCCCGGAGGCCTTCCGGGGTGCGGCGGCTACTTGTTGGCCGTGGCCGCCTGCACCAGCGCGTCCTTGGTGACCGCGCCGACGTACACCTTGCCGTCGTCCGTGATCAGCGCGTTGACCAGGCGGGTCTTGAAGAGCCGGCCCTCGCCGAACCCTCCGGAGACCTTGCCCCCGAGGGAGTCCAGGAACTGCTTGGCCTCCTTAGGGGTGTTCTTGTCGTTCTCGAGCTCCTTCAGGCTGCGGCCCGCGCCCGTGTCGATCCGGGCGATGGCCGCCCAGCCCTCGCCGAGGACCTTCATGTCCCCCTTGCCGTCCTTGCCGCCGGCGCCGCCGGTGATGGCGTCCAGGCCGGGGAAGGCGTCCAGGCCCTTGAAGTCCTTGCCGTGGCCGGGGCCGCCCTCGGGGCCGCCCGCCTTGCCCTCGGTCACCTTGGCGCCCTTGGGCGGGGTGAAGGCGAAGGTGTCGGCGGCGGGCTTGGCGAAGTCCACCTTCGTGAAGCCCGCGTCGACGATCGGCTTGCCGCCCTCGGCCGCGAGCAGCTGCACGCGCAGCGGCACCCCGTTCTTCGCGTCCACGGCGATCTTGACGGAGCCGACCGTGGAGCCGCTCTGCTTGGGCTTGAGCACCAGCTGGTACGCGTCCCGGCCGGCCACCTGGGCGTTGTCGCCGACGCTGACGTCCGTGGTCGGGCCGGCGGCCTTGAGGACCTCCTGGGCCAGCTGCTGCGGGGAGGCGCCGAGCCGGTCGGCGGTCTTCTTGTGGTCCTTGCCCGCCGCCTTGCCCGCCTCGGGGTCCTTCTCGTGCCAGACCTCGTTGGCCTTGCTGTCGTAGCCCCAGACGTCAGCGCCGTTGTGGATCAGGCTGTACTCGTCCTTGCCGTCCACGAACGTGATCTTCTGGCGGTCCGGCCCGTCCGCCGCGACGCGCAGCGTGTGGCTGCCGCTCGCCAGCTGGGCGAGCTTCTCCTGCGGGTCGGCCGACCCGCCGGCGACGCTGCCGCCGCCGCCCGCCCCGCCCAGGAGGCCGCCCGCGAAGGACGGCAGCCCCAGGTCGGTGCTGATCTTGGCGCTGCCGGACAGCTGCTCCACTTCCGACGCGGCGACCCTCTCGATCAGCTGCTGGGCCGTCACCTTCGGCAGGTCCGGGCTGCCTGCGTTGGCGAAGGCCGGGACCATCGCCACCGTCGCGGCGGCCACGCCCGCCACCGCGACCGGTACGGCGTACCGGACGGCCTTGCGGGACTTTGCGTTCGTTGCCATGTCTGCCCTACCTCTTTGTGTACGGCGGCGGCCTTCCTTCATGCCTGTACCTGTCCACCCCGCGCCGCCACTCTCACCCGTTCTGGTGGGGATGTATCTCCATCTGACCAAAGAGGAGGGGGTCGGGGCGTCACTCCGCGGGCTCAACTCCGTGTACGCCCAGGGGATGACATGGCAGGGGCCCCGCGTCCCCGGCCCGTAGGGGATGCGGGGCCCTGTGTGTGACCTTGGTCGTACCCGGTGCCACCCGGACCGGCGGCTAGCCGGCGCGGTGCACCACCGCGTCGCACAGCTCCTCCAGCGCGGCCTTGGCGGCGCAGTCCGGCAGCGGTGCGAGCATGGCGCGGGCGTCCTGCGCGTAGCGGACGGTGTCCCGGCGGGCCTGCTCCAGCGCGGGGTGGACCCGCAGCCGGGCGAGCACCTCGGCGTGCCGGGCGTCGTCGGTCAGGTCGCCGTCCAGGAGGCGTACGAGGTCCAGGTCGGCGGGGTCGCCGCCGGCGGCCGCCATCTCGCGCAGCCGCAGTACGGGCAGCGTCGGGATGCCCTCGCGCAGGTCGGTCCCCGGGGTCTTGCCGGACTCGTGCGAGTCGGAGGCGATGTCGAGGACGTCGTCGGCGAGCTGGAAGGCGGTGCCGAGGCGCTCGCCGTACTGGGTCAGGATGTCGACGACGGACTCGTCGGCGCCGGACATCAGGGCGCCGAACCGGCCGGAGACCGCGATCAGCGAACCGGTCTTGCCGGCGATGACGTCGAGGTAGTGGGCGACCGGGTCGCGGCCGTCGCGCGGGCCGGCGGTCTCCAGGATCTGGCCCGTCACCAGCCGCTCGAAGGCCTCCGCCTGGATACGTACGGCCTCGGGGCCGAGGTCGGCCAGGATGTGCGAGGCGCGGGCGAACAGGAAGTCACCCGTCAGGACGGCCACCGAGTTGCCCCAGCGGGCGTTGGCACTGGCCACGCCACGGCGCACGTCCGCCTCGTCCATGACGTCGTCGTGGTAGAGCGTCGCCAGGTGGGTGAGCTCCACGACCACCGCGGAGGGCACGATCCCGGGCGTGTACGGGTCGCCGAACCGGGAGGCGAGCATGACCAGCAGCGGCCGGAACCGCTTGCCGCCGGCTTTGACCAGGTGCTGCGCGGCTTCGGTGATGAAGGGGACCTCGCTCTTGGTGGCCTCCAGCAGACCCGCCTCGACGGCGGCCAGTCCGGCCTGGACATCGGTCTCAAGAGCCTGGTCCCGCACGCTCAGTCCGAACGGCCCGACGACGGTCACGAGGGGTACTCCTGTCTGCTGACGATCACGCTGACGATCACCTGGATTGTCGATGTGCCGCTGCCTTCTCTCAAGCCAGCCTATCCGGTCCGATTTCGATCACCGAGAGCACCCGTCATGCCGCCGCCCACGCGCTGTACCGAATACCCCGGTATGTTCGTGATGAGTCGAGACAACCGGAGAGCGCGTCTTGTCCAAGACTGAGACTGAGAGGGAGGATCCGGCGGAGCCGGCCGCCGCGGTCGGCGCCGCGGCCACCCGTATGGCGGCCGTCGGATGGCTGACGCCCGCGCGGCCCGTCCCGGCCGCCGCCGGTCCACCGGGGAGGCGGACGGCCCCGTGGACGTGACCATCCGCACCGGCTTCCCCCACGAGACCGCGCACGAGGACGTCCGCATCCCCATGCGCGACGGCGTGGAGCTGTACGCCCGGATCTGGCGCCCGCTCACCGAGGAGCCGGTCCCGGCCCTGCTCGAGTACCTGCCGTACCGGCTGACGGACTGGACGGCCCCGCGCGACGGGCAGCGCCATCCCTGGTATGCGGGCCACGGCTACGCCTCCGTGCGGGTGGACGTACGCGGCCACGGCTGCAGCGGCGGCAGCCCGGGGCAGGCCTACGACGACCGGGAACTGGCCGACGGGGTCGCGGTGGTGGAGTGGCTGGCGGCGCAGCCGTGGTGCACGGGGTCGGTGGGGATGTTCGGGATCGGGTGGGGCGGGACCAACTCCCTCCAGATCGCGGCGCTCGCGCCGGAGGCCCTCAAGGCCGTCGTCACCGTCTGCTCGACGGACGACCGCTTCGACAACGACGCGCACTACGCGGGCGGCTCGGTGCTGGCCGCGGACCTGCACGCGGCGTCCGCGACGCTGCTGGCCTTCGCCGCCCGGCCGCCGGACCCGCAGTACGCCGGCGACGGCTGGCGGGAGCAGTGGCTGGCCCGGCTGGAGTCGGTCGGACCGCCGGTCCACACCTGGCTGGAGCACCAGACGCGCGACGCCCACTGGATGCGCGGCAGCGTCTGCGAGGACTACGGGGCCGTGCGCGCGGCGGTCCTCGCGGTGGGCGGCTGGCACGACCCGTACCGGGACACGGTGCTGCGGCTGGTCTCCCGCCTGCCCGCCGACCGGGTGCGCGGCCTGATCGGCCCCTGGTCGCACCAGTACCCCGACCGGGGGCTGCCGCCGGGCCCGGCGATCGGCTTCCTCCAGGAGACGCTGCGCTGGTGGGACCACTGGCTGAGGGGCTCCGCCAACGGGGTGATGGACGAGCCCCTGCTGCGGTCCTGGATCTCCGCCTCCCACCCGCCGGCGACCACGTACGAGGTGCTGCCCGGCCGCTGGACCGGCGACCCGGCCTGGCCTTCCCCGGCCGTCACCCCCGTCACGTACGGGCTCCAGGGCGCGCCGGTGGCCGTGGCCTCGCCGCAGCACACGGGCCTGGACGCGGGGCGGTTCCGCCCGTACGGCAACGACGCGGACTTGCCGCCGGACCAGCGGGAGGAGGACGCCAAGTCCGCCTGCTTCGAGTTCCCGGTGGCGGGCGCCACGCCCCTGGAGATCCTGGGCCGCCCGCAGGTCACCCTGCGGCTGCGGATGGACGTTCCGTACGGGCAGGTGGCCGCCCGGCTGTGCGACGTCGCACCGGACGGCTCGTCCACGCTGGTCACGCGGGGCGCGCTGAACCTGTCGGCGCGGCTGGGCCGGGACCAGGCCGTGCCCTGGCCGGTGGGCGCGTACGAGGACGTGGTGTTCGAGCTGAACGGCATCGGGCACGCCTTCGCCCCGGGCCACCGCATCCGCCTCGCCCTGTCCTCGGCGTACTGGCCGTGGATCTGGCCGCGGGCCGGCTCGGAGGCCGGGTGGACGCTGGACCCGGCGGGCAGCGCCCTGGTCCTCCCGGTGCGCTTCCCCTCCCCCGCCACGGACGGCGCCGTCGCCTTCGGGGCGCCGGAGCAGGCCCCGCCGCTCGGGGTGTCCGTCCCGGCCACGCTGGACGAGCCGCGGCCGGAGCGGGTGGTCGTACGGGACGTCGCGCGCGGGGCGTGGCGGCTGGAGGTGGACCCGCGGTACGGCGGGACCCGGGTCTACCCGGACGGGCTGGAGTCCGGCGAGGAGGTGAGCGAGGTGTACGAGATCCGGGACGGGAACGCCCTGTCGGCCCGGACCCGCTCCACGTGGCGGATCCGGCTGCACCGGCCCGAGCAGGGCTGGGACGTGCGGATCGAGACCCGCTCGGAGATCGGCTGCGACGGGGCCGCGTTCCTCACCTCCGACGAGCTGGTGTGCCGGGAGGGGGAGGAGGTCGTCTTCCACCGCACGTGGGAGCGCCGCCTGCCGCGCACCGCGGGGTGACCGGGCCACGCCGGCCCGCACCGGCCCGGCCGGCACGGGCCCGGCTCGGCTCGGCCCGGCTCGGCTCGGCCCGGCTCGGCTCGGCTCGGCTCGGCAACGGTCAGCCGAAGAGCCGCTCCAGGGCCACCGCGACGCCGTCGTCCTCGTTCGACAGCGTCACCTCGTCCGCGACGGCGATCAGTTCGCGGTGGGAGTTCGCCATGGCGACCCCGTGCGCCGCCCACGCGAACATCGGAATGTCGTTCGGCATGTCCCCGAAGGCGATGGTGCGCGGACCCCCCACCCCCAGCACCTCGGCCGCCAGCGCCAGCCCGCTCCCCTTGTCCACCCCGAGCGGCTGGAGTTCCACCGTGTGCTCCCCCGCCATGGTCACGTTAACCAGGTGCCCGACGACCCCGCGCGCCACCTCCGTGAGCTCGTCGTCGTCGAGCTCCGGGTGCTGGAGCAGCACCTTGGTGATCGGCGCGGCCCACAGGTCGGCACGCCGCCCCACCCGCACCGTCGGCAGGTGGGGGTGCGGCATCCGGTAGCCGGGCCCTATCAGCATCGCGGCGTCCACCCCCGCCTGGTCGACCGCCGCCCAGACCTCCCCGATCTCGGCCTCGATCTTGCCGAGCGCCTCCTCCGCCAGCTCCCGGTCCATTTCGACGGCGTGCAGCAGTTGTCCGCGCGCCGAGTCGTACACCTGCGCGCCCTGTCCGCACACCGCGAGCCCCGTGTACCCAAGGCTGTCAAGGACATGGCGTACCTGGGGAACGGGGCGCCCGGTGACGATGATGTGCTGGGCGCCCGCTGTGCGCGCCGTCGCGAGCGCGGCGTACGAGCGGGCGGAGACGGTGTCTCCGGCGCGCAGCAGGGTCCCGTCCAGGTCAGTGGCGATCAGAGAGAAAGGGAGGGCCGAAGGCGGGGCGGAAGTCACGGCGCAAGGATAGGACCCCAGTGGACAAGTCCTACAAATAGCGCCCGAATACGGCCTCCCGCAGGCCCCAGCAGCCACGTAACGTATCCACCAGCCCCCGGGACACCCCCGGACCGCATCGAAAGCGAGGCAGTACCCCATGCCCCAGCAGAGCCCCCTCGATGTCCCCGAGGGCGACCCGTTCGGGCCGCACAACCTCCCGTACGGCGTCTTCTCCACGGACGGCGACTCCCGCCGCCGGATCGGCGTGCGCATCGGCGGGCACGTGCTCGACGCGGGGGCGGCCGCGGACGCGCTCGGCTCCCCGTACGCCGGCCTGCTCGGGCAGCCCTCGCTCAACCCGCTGCTGGCCGCGGGCCGCACCGCCTGGCGCGACGTGCGCCGCGCGCTGACCGCCTGGGTCACCGACCCCGGCCACCGCGAGGCGGTCGAGGCCCACCTGCTGCCCCTCGACGCGGTCACGATGCACCTGCCGTACGAGGTCGCCGACTACGTCGACTTCTACGCCAGCGAGCACCACGCGACCAACGTGGGACGGATGTTCCGCCCCGACGGCGACCCGCTCACCCCCAACTGGAAGCACCTGCCGATCGGTTACCACGGCCGCTCGGGCACCATCGTCGTCTCCGGCACCGACGTCGTCCGCCCCTCCGGCCAGCGCAAGGCCCCCGCCGACCCGGCACCGGTCTTCGGCCCCTCGGTCAAGCTCGACATCGAGGCCGAGGTCGGCTTCGTCGTCGGCACCCCCTCCGAGCTGGGCAGCCCGGTGGCACTGGGCGACTTCGAGGACCACGTCTTCGGCCTGTTCCTCCTCAACGACTGGTCCGCGCGCGACATCCAGGCCTGGGAGTACGTGCCGCTGGGCCCCTTCCTCGGCAAGTCCTTCGCCACCTCCGTCTCCGCCTGGGTGACCCCGCTGGAGGCCCTCGACGCCGCCCGCGTCGCCCCGCCGGCCCGCGACTTCCCGCTGCTGCCCTACCTGGACGACGCCGACGCCGACCGGCCCGGCGGCTTCGACCTGCACATCACCGTCTCCATCAACGGGCAGGAGGTCGCGCAGCCGCCGTTCGCGACCATGTACTGGACCGCGGCCCAGCAGCTCGCCCACATGACGGTCAACGGCGCCTCCCTGCGCACCGGCGACGTGTACGGCTCGGGCACCGTCAGCGGCCCCGAGGTCGCCCAGCGCGGCTCCCTGCTGGAGCTGACGTGGAACGGCCGCGACGCCATCGAGCTGGCCGAGGGCAAGCGCACCTTCCTGGAGGACGGCGACACCGTCACCCTCACCGCCTGGGCCCCGGGCCCCGAGGGCACCCGCGTGGGCCTGGGCGAGGTCACGGGCCGCGTCGTGGCCTCCCGCTAACCCGCCCCCACGCAGCTGCGGCGGGGCGGCGGCCCGCCCCGCCAAGGCCGCAGGTGACGGATCCCGCCAGTCGGCGAGGTGCCGGGCATATGCCTTCCACCCATGACAACGGCACATGGTCAACACGCGGCCGCCCGCTCACACGTGCGGGCGGTCCCGTGCCGTTCCCCGGCGATACGCTGGACGGACTGGCGAGACTCCGTCGCATGGGAGCACTACCTATGAGCGTCGACCCCGAGGACTTCGAGCCGACGTACCGCTGGCCCGTCCCGCCCGCAGGCGGCTGGACGGCCGACGACCTCGACCGGCTTCCCGACCTGCCTCCGCACACGGAGCTGATCGACGGGAGCCTCGTCTTCGTGAGTCCGCAGACTCGATTCCATATGCGCGCGGTCAACTTCTTCACCTGGCAGCTGCAGGATCAGCAGCCACCAGGCTTGGAAGTCTTCCGAGAGTTCACGATCGACATCGACCGTCACAACCGTCCCGAACCCGATGTCATCGTCGTAGACGAGAGCGCCATCGGCGACCTCAACCAGACTCGGCTCCCTGCAGAGTCCGTCTGCCTGGCCATCGAGGTCGTCTCCCCCGAGTCCTTCGGCCGGGACCGTGGCGTCAAGCCGGTCAAGTACGCAGGCGCCGGCATTCCCCACTTCTGGCGGGTGGAGAACAAGGACGGACGTGCCGTGGTTTACGTCTACGAATTGGACCCGTCGACGGGAAGTTACGGAACTGCGGGCATCTTCCACGACCGTCTGAAAGTGGCCGTCCCGTTCCCCATCGACCTCGACCTCACCGAGATCACCTCGAAGCGCCGCGGCACTGAATAGCACCTGACGCACACCGGGGCCCGGCTCCCCCCAGGGGAGCCGGGCCCCGGCACATCCACCCGACAAGCGGTCAGCGGACGAACGTACTCGCCTGGCCCGCCAGGTCCAGGAAGTACTGCGGCGCCACGCCCAGCACCAGCGTCACCGCGACGCCGACCGCGATGGTCGTCATCGTCAGCGGCGACGGCACGGCCACCGTCGGGCCCTCCGGCTTGGGCTCGCTGAAGAACATCAGGACGATCACCCGGATGTAGAAGAACGCGGCGATCGCCGACGAGATCACACCGACGACGACCAGCGCACCCGCGCCGCCCTCCGCCGCCGCCTTGAACACGGCGAACTTCCCGGAGAAGCCGGAGGTGAGCGGAATGCCCGCGAAGGCCAGCAGGAACACCGCGAAGACGGCTGCGGTCAGCGGCGAACGGCGCCCGAGACCCGCCCACTTCGACAGGTGGGTGGCCTCGCCGCCCGCGTCGCGCACCAGCGTGACCACGGCGAACGCGCCGATCGTCACGAAGGAGTACGCGAGCAGGTAGAACAGCACGGACTGGACGCCCTGCGCCGACGTGGCGATCACACCGGCCAGGATGAAGCCCGCGTGCGCGATCGAGGAGTAGGCCAGCAGGCGCTTGACGTCGGTCTGGGTCACCGCGATCACCGCGCCGGCCAGCATCGTCACGATCGCCACGCCCCACATCACCGGCCGCCAGTCCCACCGCAGGCCCGGCAGGACCACGTACAGCAGGCGCAGCAGCGCACCGAACGCGGCCACCTTCGTCGCCGCCGCCATGAAGCCGGTGACCGGCGTCGGGGCGCCCTGGTAGACGTCCGGGGTCCACATGTGGAAGGGGACCGCGCCGACCTTGAACAGCAGGCCCATCAGCACGAGCGCCCCGCCGATCAGCAGCAGCACGTCGTTGCCCATGGTGTCGGCGAGCGCCGGGTCGATCCTCGTGACGGTGCCGTCCACCACGTCCGCGATGGCCGCGTACGAGACGGAGCCCGCGTAGCCGTAGAGCAGCGCGATGCCGAAGAGGAGGAACGCCGAGGAGAAGGCGCCGAGCAGGAAGTACTTGACCGCCGCCTCCTGCGACACCAGCCGGTGGCGGCGGGCGAGGGCGCACATCAGGTACAGCGGGAGGGAGAAGACCTCCAGGGCGACGAACAGGGTCAGCAGGTCGTCGGCTGCCGGGAAGATCAGCATTCCGGAGATCGCGAACAGGGCGAGCGGGAAGACCTCGGTGGTGGTGAAGCCGGCCTTGACGGCGGCCTTCTCGCTGTCGCTGCCCGGTACGGATGCCGCCTGGGCGGCGAAGGAGTCCACCCGCTTGCCGTGCGCCGCCGGGTCCAGGTGCCGCTCGGCGAAGGTGAACAGGGCGATGAGCGAGGCCAGCAGGATGGTGCCCTGGAGGAACAGGGCGGGCCCGTCCACGGCGATGGCGCCCATGGCCGCGATGTGCGCCTTGTCGCCGGCGTACCCGGCGGCCGCGAGGCCGACGACCGCGGCGAACGCGGAGGCCAGGGCGGCGACGGCGAGGAACACCTGGACGTAGTAGCGGGCGGTGCGCGGTACGAGGGCCTCGACGAGGACGCCGACGACGGCCGCGCCCACCACGATCAGCGTGGGCGCGAGCTGGGCGTACTCGATGTGCGGGGCCGGGATCTTGTCGATCGGGGCCTGCGCGGCGACCGCCCACAGGCCGTGGGCCGAAGTCACGGTGCTCACTTCGCCGCCTCCCCGTTCTTCGCCTCGACAGCCACCTCGGGCTTCGGATCGGTCTGCTTCACGTCCGCCATGGTGTACTCCACCGCCGGGTTGACGATCTCGGTGAGCGGCTTCGGATAGACGCCCAGCCCGATCAGCAGCGCGATCAGCGGGGCGACGACGAGCAGTTCGCGTACGCGCAGGTCCGGCATGCCGCGGACCTCGTCCCTGACCGGGCCGGTCATGGTCCGCTGGTAGAGGACCAGCGTGTACAGGGCGGCCAGCACGATGCCGAGGGTGGCGATGACGCCGATGGCCGGGTACCGGGCGAAGGTGCCGACCATGACCAGGAATTCGCTGACGAACGGGGCGAGCCCGGGCAGCGACAGGGTGGCGAGGCCGCCGATCAGGAAGGTGCCGGCCAGGACCGGGGCGACCTTCTGCACCCCGCCGTAGTCGGCGATGAGCCGCGAGCCGCGCCGGGAGATCAGGAACCCGGCGACGAGCATCAGGGCCGCGGTGGAGAGGCCGTGGTTGACCATGTACAGCGTCGCGCCCGACTGGCTCTGGGAGGTCATCGCGAAGATGCCCAGGATGATGAAGCCGAAGTGCGAGATGGACGCGTACGCCACCAGCCGCTTGATGTCGCGCTGCCCGACGGCGACGAGCGCGCCGTACACGATGCTGATCACGGCCAGGACGAGGATCACCGGGGTGGCCCACTTGCTGGCGTCGGGGAACAGGCCGAGGCAGTAGCGGAGCATCGCGAAGGTGCCGACCTTGTCGACGACCGCGGTGATCAGCACGGCGACCGGGGCGGTGGACTCGCCCATCGCGTTCGGCAGCCAGGTGTGCAGCGGCCACAGCGGGGCCTTGACGGCGAAGGCGAAGAAGAAGCCGAGGAAGAGGAGCCGCTCGGTGTTGGCCGACATGTCCAGGGTGCCCGCGGCGCGGGCGGCGCTGATCTCCTGGAGGGAGAAGTTCCCGGCGACCACGTACAGCCCGATGACGGCGGCCAGCATGATCAGGCCGCCGGCCAGGTTGTAGAGGAGGAACTTGACCGCCGCGTAGGACCGCTGCGCGGCCGCGTTCTCGTCCGAGCCGGCGTGCGCCCGGTCCCCGAAGCCGCCGATGAGGAAGTACATCGGGATGAGCATGGCCTCGAAGAAGATGTAGAAGAGGAAGACGTCGGTGGCCTCGAACGAGATGATCACCATCGCCTCGACCATCAGGATCAGGGCGAAGAAGCCCTGTGTCGGCCGCCAGCGCGAGGAGCGGGTCTCCAGGGGGTCGGCGTCGTGCCAGCCGGCCGCGATGACGAACGGGACCAGCAGGGCCGTCAGCCCGATCAGCGCCACCCCGATGCCGTCGACGCCGAGTTGGTAGCGGACGCCGAAGTCGGCGATCCAGGCGTGGGACTCGGTGAGCTGGTAGCGGTCGCCGCCCGGATCGAAGCGGACGGCGACGAGCACGGCCAGGGCCAGGGTGGCCAGCGAGAAGAGCAGGGCGAGCCATTTGGCGGCGGTCCGGCGGGCGGCCGGGACGGCCGCCGTGAGGACCGCTCCGGCCGCGGGGACCGCGGCCGTCACCGTCAGCAGGGGAAAGACTGTGCTCACTTCAGACATGGCTCACACCGCCCTCATCAGCAGGGTCGCGGCGATGAGGATCGCCGTGCCCCCGAACATCGAGACCGCGTAGCTGCGGGCGTAGCCGTTCTGCAGCTTGCGCAGGCGGCCCGACAGGCCGCCGACCGAGGCGGCCGTCCCGTTGACCACGCCGTCGACCAGGCTGTGGTCGACGTAGACGAGCGAGCGGGTCAGGTGCTCGCCGCCGCGCACCAGCACGACGTGGTTGAAGTCGTCCTGGAGCAGGTCCCGGCGGGCGGCCCTGGTGAGCAGGCTGCCGCGCGGGGCGGTCACCGGCACCGGCCGGCGCCCGTACATGCCCCAGGCGATCGCGACGCCGATGACGAGGCAGGCCATCGTCGCGAGGGTCACCGTCAGTGCGCTGACCGGCGGGTGCCCGTGCGCGTACCCGGTGACGGGCTCCAGCCAGTTCAGGAACCGGTCGCCGATCGCGAAGAACGCGCCCGCGAAGACCGATCCGAAGGCCAGCAGGATCATCGGGACGGTCATGGACTTCGGGGACTCGTGCGGGTGCGGGAGCTCCCCGGCGTGGTGCTCGGCCCCGGGCTCGACGCTCGGCACGGAGTCGGCGTCGGGCGCCGGCTGCCAGCGCTTCTCCCCGAAGAAGGTCATCAGCATGACCCGGGTCATGTAGAACGCGGTGATGGCCGCCCCGAGCAGGGCCGCCGAGCCGAGGATCCAGCCCTCGGTGCCGCCCTTCGCGAAGGCCGCCTCGATGATCTTGTCCTTGGAGAAGAAGCCGGACAGGCCGGGGAAGCCGATGATGGCGAGGTAGCCGAGCCCGAAGGTCACGAACGTGATGGGCATGTACCGGCGCAGGCCGCCGTACTTGCGCATGTCGACCTCGTCGTTCATCCCGTGCATCACGGAGCCGGCGCCGAGGAAGAGGCCCGCCTTGAAGAAGCCGTGCGTGACCAGGTGCATGATCGCGAACACGTAGCCGACGGGGCCGAGGCCGGCGGCGAGGATCATGTAGCCGATCTGCGACATCGTCGACCCGGCGAGGGCCTTCTTGATGTCGTCCTTCGCGCAACCGACGACCGCACCGAAGAGCAGCGTGACCGCGCCGACGATGGTGACGACGAGCTGTGCGTCCGGCGCCCCGTTGAAGATCGCCGCGGAGCGGACGATCAGGTAGACGCCGGCGGTGACCATCGTCGCCGCGTGGATGAGCGCCGAGACCGGGGTCGGACCCTCCATGGCGTCACCGAGCCAGGACTGCAGCGGCACCTGCGCCGACTTGCCGCAGGCGGCGAGCAGCAGCATCAGGCCGATCGCCGTCAGCATGCCCTCGGAGGCCTTGTCCGCGGTCGCGAACACCGGCCCGAACGCGAACGTGCCGAACGTGGTGAACATCAGCATGATCGCGATCGACAGGCCGATGTCGCCGACCCGGTTGACCAGGAAGGCCTTCTTCGCGGCGGTCGCCGCGCTGGGCTTGTGCTGCCAGAAGCCGATGAGCAGGTACGAGGCGAGGCCCACGCCCTCCCAGCCGACGTACAGCAGCAGGTAGTTGTCGGCGAGGACCAGCAGCAGCATCGCCGCGAGGAACAGGTTGAGGTAGCCGAAGAAGCGGCGGCGGCGCTCGTCGTGCGCCATGTACCCGATCGAGTACACGTGGATGAGCGTGCCCACGCCGGTGATGAGCAGGACGAACGTCATCGACAGCTGGTCCAGCCGGAAGGCGGCGTCCGCCTGGAAGCCCTCCACCGGGATCCAGCTGTACAGGAGCTGCCGCAGGGTCCGCTCGTCGGCCGGCCGCCCCAGCATGTCGGCGAACAGGGCCGCGCCGATGCCGAAGGAGACGGCCGCGAGCAGGGTGCCGAGCCAGTGCCCGGCCTTGTCGAGGCGCCGCCCGCCGCACAGCAGCACCGCCGCTCCGAGCAGGGGTGCCGCCACGAGCAGCGCGATCAGATTGTCCACTGTGTACGCCCCTTACAGCTTCATCAGGCTGGCGTCGTCGACCGAGGCCGAGTGGCGGGTGCGGAAGAGCGACACGATGATCGCGAGGCCCACCACGACCTCCGCGGCGGCGACGACCATCGTGAAGAACGCGATGATCTGGCCGTCGAGGTTGCCGTGCATCCGCGAGAAGGCGACGAAGGCGAGGTTGCAGGCGTTGAGCATCAGCTCGACGCACATGAACAGCACGACCGCGTTCCTGCGGATCAGCACCCCCGCGGCACCGATGGTGAACAGCAGGGCCGCGAGGTACAGGTAGTTGACCGGGTTCACTGCGAGGCCTCCTCACGGCCGAGCCGCTCCGCCGCCCGCTGCTCCAGCGCCTTCAGGTCCGACAGGGCCTCCCCGGAGACGTCCCGGATCTGGCCGCGGGCCCGCAGCGTCTTGCTGACCGTCAGGTCGGACGGGGTCCCATCCGGCAGCAGGCCGGCCACGTCCACCGCGTTGTGCCGGGCGTAGACGCCGGGCGCCGGCAGCGGCGGGAGCTGGACGCCCTCGCGGACGCGCCGCTCGGACAGCTCGCGCTGGGTGGCGGCCCGCTCGGTGCGCTCGCGGTGGGTGAGCACCATCGCGCCGACGGCGGCGGTGATCAGCAGCGCGCCGGTGACCTCGAAGGCGAACACGTACCGGGTGAAGATCAGCGTGGCCAGGCCCTCGACGTGCCCGGCGGAGTTGACCCGGCCGAGCCCGTTCCAGTGGTTGAGGGAGGCGTTGGCGAGGCCGGCGATCAGCAGGATGCCGAAGCCGAGCCCGCACAGCGCGGCGAGCCAGCGCTGCCCCTTGATGGTCTCCTTCAGCGAGTCGGCGGCGGTGACGCCGACCAGCATGACCACGAAGAGGAACAGCATCATGATCGCGCCGGTGTAGACGATGACCTGGACGACGCCCAGGAAGTACGCCCCGTTGGCGAGGTAGAACACCGCCAGGACGATCATCGTCCCGGCCAGGCTCAGGGCACTGTGCACGGCCTTCTTCATCAGGATCGTCGCCAGCGCGCCGATCACGGCCACCGTGCCGAGGATCCAGAACTGCACGGCCTCACCGGTCGAGGTGACCGAGGCCGCGGCCGCGGCGAGCGCGCTCACGCCCCCACCCCCTCGGCCGGGCCGCCGCCCGCGTGCGCGGCCTTCTCCTGCGGGACCTCGCCCTTGGACACCGCGACCTGCCGCTCCGTACCGGGCGCCGCCCCCGTCACCAGGCCGCGGTAGTAGTCCTGCTCGTCCGTCCCCGGGTACATCGCGTGCGGCGCCTCGACCATGCCCTCGGTCAGCCCCGCCAGCAGCTGCTCCTTGGTGTAGATGAGCGACTCCCGGCTGGCGTCGGCCAGTTCGAACTCGTTCGTCATCGTCAGCGCCCGCGTCGGGCAGGCCTCGATGCACAGCCCGCACAGGATGCAGCGGGCGTAGTTGATCTGGTAGACGCGGCCGTACCGCTCGCCCGGGGAGTAGCGCTCCTCCTCGGTGTTGTCCGCACCCTCCACGTAGATGGCGTCCGCGGGGCAGGCCCAGGCGCACAGCTCGCACCCGATGCACTTCTCCAGACCGTCCGGGTGCCGGTTGAGCTGGTGCCGTCCGTGGAAGCGCGGGGCGGTGGTCTTCTGCTGCTCCGGGTACTGCTCGGTGAGGCGCTTCTTGAACATGGCCTTGAAGGTCACGCCGAAGCCGGCCACCGGGTTCTGCCACGTTTCGTCAGACACGTCTCAACCCTCCTTTCGGTCACTCTCAGTATTCGTCCCGCCACTGACAATCAGCTCCCGCTCGTGACGGGGCCGCCTGCGGGGTACGGGTGCCGGCTGCTGGCCGGGCTTGGGGGGTACGGGGAATCCGCCCGCGAGCGGGTCGAAGGGCTCGTCCGCGGCGGCCGCGCCGGACCGCTCGGCCGCGGCCTTCTCCTTGCGGTCGCGCAGCACGTCGGCGACGAAGGACAGCAGCAGGATCGCGACGACCGCGCCGCCGACGTACAGGACGATCTGCGAGAAGTTGTAGGCCTCGTTGCGCAGCGCCCGGACGGTCGCCACCAGCATCAGCCACAGCACGGAGACCGGGATCAGGACCTTCCAGCCGAGCTTCATCAGCTGGTCGTAGCGGACGCGGGGCAGGGTGCCGCGCAGCCAGATGAAGAAGAACAGCAGCAGCTGCACCTTGATGACGAACCAGAGCAGCGGCCACCAGCCGTGGTTGGCGCCCTCCCAGAAGCTGCTGATCGGGTACGGGGCCCGCCAGCCGCCGAGGAACAGGGTGACCGAGACCGCCGAGACGGTGACCATGTTGACGTACTCGGCCAGCATGAACATCGCGAACTTGATGGACGAGTACTCGGTGTTGAAGCCGCCGACGAGGTCGCCCTCGGACTCCGGCATGTCGAACGGGGCGCGGTTCGTCTCGCCGACCATCGTGACGACGTAGATGATGAACGACACCGGCAGCAGCACGATGAACCAGCGGTCCGCCTGCGCCTCCACGATCGCCGACGTCGACATCGACCCGGAGTAGAGGAAGACGGAGGCGAAGGCCGCGCCCATCGCGATCTCGTAGCTGATCATCTGCGCGCAGGAGCGCAAGCCCCCGAGCAGCGGGTACGTGGACCCCGAGGACCAGCCGGCCAGCACGATGCCGTAGATGCCGACCGAGGCCACCGCGAGGATGTACAGCATCGCGATGGGCAGGTCGGTCAGCTGCATCGTGGTGCGCTGCCCGAAGATCGACACCTCGTTGCCGGGGGGCCCGAAGGGGATCACCGCGATCGCCATGAACGCGGGGATCGCCGCGACGATCGGCGCCAGGACGTAGACGACCTTGTCGGCCCGCTTGACGATGACGTCTTCCTTGAGCATCAGCTTCACGCCGTCGGCGAGCGACTGGAGCATGCCCCAGGGGCCGTGCCGGTTGGGGCCGATGCGCAGCTGCATCCAGGCGACGACCTTGCGCTCCCACACGATGGAGAAGAGCACGGTCACCATCAGGAAGGCGAAGCAGAACACCGCCTTGATGACGACGAGCCACCAGGGGTCCCGGCCGAACAGGGACAGGTCCTCGACAGCGAGCTGTACCGCGTTCACGCGCCCACCTCCGCAGTGGTGCCGGCGGCGCCGGCCGGCGCCGCCGGGCCGATCCGGACGAGGGTGCCCGGCAGGGCGCCGGTGTCGGCGCGCACGCCCGAGCCGGTGGAGTTCAGCGGGAGCCAGACCACCCGGTCGGGCATCTCCGTGATCCGCAAGGGGAGTTCCGTGGTGCCGGACGGGCCGGTCACCGCGAGGACGTCGCCGTCCTTGACGCCGGTCTCGGCGGCCGTGGCGGCCGACAGCCGGGCCGCGGCCTCGTGCCGGGTGCCCGCCAGGGCCTCGTCGCCCTCCTGGAGCAGGCCCCGGTCGAGGAGCAGCCGGTGGCCGGCGAGGACGGCCTCGCCGACTCCGGGGCGGGGCAGCGGCTCGGTGCCGGCGGAGACGTCGGAGGCGAGTGCGCCCTCCCACGGGCCGAGCCGCTCCAGTTCGCGGCGTACGGCGTGCACGTCGGGCAGGGCGAGGGACCGGTCGGCGGCGTCGGCCAGCATGTGCAGCACCCGGGCGTCGGCGGGGGCGGGCGGGCGGGTCATCTGGTCGGGCTTGAGCGCGGCCTCGAACGGCCGGACCCGGCCTTCCCAGTTGATGAACGTGCCGGTCTTCTCGGCGACGGCGGCGACCGGGAAGACCACGTCGGCGTGGCCCGTGACCTCGCCGGGCCGCAGCTCCAGGGAGACCACGAAGGCCTCCTTCAGGGCGGTCCGGGCCCGCTGCGGGTCCGGCAGGTCGGCGACCTCGACGCCCGCCACCAGCAGGGCGGACAGTTCGCCGGTGGCGGCGGCCTCGACGATCTGCCCGGTGTCACGGCCGTAGCGGTGCGGCAGCTCCTCCATGCCCCAGGCGGCCGCGACCTCGTCGCGGGCCCGCGGGTCGGTGGCCGGGCGGCCGCCGGGCAGCAGGGACGGCAGCGCACCCGCCTCGATCGCGGCCCGCTCGCCGGCCCGGCGCGGGATCCACACCAGGGTGGCCCCGGTCGCACCCGCCGCCCGTACGGCCGCGGTCAGCGCACCCGGCACCCCGGCGAGGCGCTCGCCGACGACGATGACGGCGCCGGGCCGGCGCAGCGCCTCGGCGGCCTCGGCGCCGCCCGCCTCCAGGCCGGTGCCGGAGGCCAGCGCGTCGAGCCACTCGGGCTCGGTGCCGGGGGCCGCGGCCAGCAGCGTGCCGCCCGCCTTGGCCAGGCCCCGGGTGGCGAACGGGGCGAGGGCGAAGGTCCGCTGCTTGCGCTTGCGGTACGCCTTGCGCAGCCGCAGGAAGACGCCCGGGGCCTCCTCCTCGGCCTCGATGCCGGCGAGGAGCACGGCGGGCGCGGCCTCCAGCTCCGCGTACGACAGCCACGGCCCGCGCAGGTCGACCCCGTACCCGGCGACCTCGGAGGCCAGGAAATCGGCCTCCTCCGCGCTGTGCACGCGGGCCCGGAAGTCGATGTCGTTGGTGTCCAGGACCACCCGCGCGAACTTGGCGTACGCGTAGGCGTCCTCGACGGTGAGCCGCCCGCCGGTCAGCACGCCGGCCCGGCCGCGCGCGGCGGCGAGCCCGGCGGCCGCGGCCCGAAGCGCCTCGGGCCAGCTCGCCGGCTCCAGGACGCCCGCGGCGCTGCGGACCAGCGGGGTGGTCAGCCGGTCCGGGCGCTGCGCGTAGCGGAACGCGAACCGGCCCTTGTCGCAGATCCACTCCTCGTTGACCTCGGGATCCTCGGCGGCCATCCGGCGCAGCACCTTGCCCCGCCGGTGGTCGGTACGGGTCGCGCAGCCGCCCGCGCAGTGCTCGCACACGCTCGGGGAGGAGACGAGGTCGAAGGGGCGGGAGCGGAACCGGTACGCGGCGGAGGTGAGGGCGCCGACCGGGCAGATCTGAATGGTGTTGCCGGAGAAGTACGACTCGAAGGGGTCGCCCTCGCCGGTGCCGACCTGCTGCAGCGCGCCGCGTTCCAGCAGCTCGATCATCGGGTCGCCGGCGACCTGGGTGGAGAAGCGGGTGCAGCGGGCGCACAGCACGCACCGCTCGCGGTCCAGCAGCACCTGCGTGGAGATCGGGACCGGCTTCTCGTAGGTGCGCTTCCTGCCCTCGAAGCGGGAGTCGGCGTTGCCGTGCGACATCGCCTGGTTCTGCAGGGGGCACTCGCCGCCCTTGTCGCAGACCGGGCAGTCCAGCGGGTGGTTGATGAGCAGCAGCTCCATCACCCCGCGCTGGGCCTTCTCGGCGACCGGGGAGGTGAGCTGCGTCCGGACGACCATGCCGTCGGTGCAGGTGATGGTGCAGGAGGCCATCGGCTTGCGCTGGCCCTCGACCTCGACGATGCACTGCCGGCAGGCGCCGACCGGGTCGAGGAGGGGGTGGTCGCAGAACCGGGGGATCTCGATGCCGATCTGCTCGGCGGCCCGGATGACCAGGGTTCCCTTGGGCACCGACAGTTCGATGCCGTCGATGGTGAGGGAGACCGTGTCCTCCGGCGGCACCGCGGCCGCTCCGCCACCGGCGGGGGCGTTCGTGGCGACGGTCATGCGTTCACCTCCCTGTCGGCCCAGAGGGTCGACTTCCTGGGGTCGAAGGGGCAGCCCTTGCCCGTGATGTGCTGCTCGTACTCCTCGCGGAAGTACTTCAGCGAGGAGAAGATCGGGCTGGCGGCGCCGTCACCGAGCGCGCAGAACGACTTGCCGTTGATGTTGTCGGCGATGTCGTTCAGCTTGTCGAGGTCGGACAGGACGCCCTTGCCGTCCTCGATGTCGCGGAGCAGCTGGACCAGCCAGTACGTGCCCTCGCGGCAGGGGGTGCACTTGCCGCAGGACTCGTGGGCGTAGAACTCGGTCCACCGGGTCACGGCCCGCACCACGCAGGTGGTCTCGTCGAAGCACTGCAGCGCCTTGGTGCCGAGCATGGAACCGGCCGCGCCGACGCCCTCGTAGTCGAGCGGGACGTCCAGGTGCTCGGCGGTGAACATGGGGGTGGAGGAGCCGCCGGGGGTCCAGAACTTCAGCCGGTGGCCGGGGCGCATCCCGCCGCTCATGTCGAGGAGCTGGCGCAGGGTGATGCCGAGCGGGGCCTCGTACTGGCCGGGGGCGGCGACGTGCCCGGAGAGCGAGTACAGGGTGAAGCCGGGGGACTTCTCGGTCCCCATCGCCTTGAACCAGTCCTTGCCCTTGCCCAGGATCGCGGGAACCGACGCGATGGACTCGACGTTGTTGACGACAGTGGGGCACGCGTAGAGCCCCTCGACGGCGGGGAAGGGGGGACGCAGCCGGGGCTGGCCGCGCCGGCCTTCGAGGGAGTCGAGGAGTGCCGTCTCCTCGCCGCAGATGTACGCGCCCGCTCCCGCGTGCACGGTGACGTCGAGCTTCATCCCGCTCCCGAGGATGTTGTCCCCGAGGTAGCCGGCCTCGTACGCCTCGCGCACCGCCTCGTGCAGGCGCCGCAGGACCGGCACGACCTCGCCGCGCAGGTAGATGAAGGCGTGCTCCGAACGGATCGCGTAGCAGGCGATGACCATTCCCTCGATGAGGGAGTGCGGGTTGGCGAAGAGAAGGGGGATGTCCTTGCAGGTTCCCGGCTCCGACTCGTCCGCGTTCACGACGAGGTAGTGCGGCTTGCCGTCGCCCTGCGGGATGAACTGCCACTTCATCCCGGTGGGGAAGCCCGCGCCGCCGCGTCCGCGCAGGCCGGAGTCCTTCACGTACGCGATGACCTCGTCCGGGGTCATGGCGAGGGCCTTGCGCAGGCCCTCGTAGCCCTCGTGGCGCCGGTAGGTCTCCAGCGTCCACGACCGCGGTTCGTCCCAGAACGCCGACAGCACGGGGGCCAGCAGCTTCTCCGGGCTGGTGCCGTTCTCGTGCATGGCAGTGGTCACCGTCATCACTCCCCCTCCTCGCCGGCCGCCTCGCCGCGCGGGTGCACGACCTTGCCGTGGTGCGGGGTCTCGCCGCGCGCGATGCGCAGTCCGATCAGGGAGGCGGGTCCGGCGCTGCCGCTCGCCTCGACGGCGCCGGGCCGCTCGTCGGGGAAGCCGGCCAGGATCCGGGCGGTCTCCTTGTACGTGCACAGGGGCGCGCCCCGGGTCGGTTCGACGGGGCGGCCTGCGCGCAGGTCGTCGACGAGGGACTTGGCGGACTCGGGGGTCTGGTTGTCGAAGAACTCCCAGTTGACCATCACCACGGGGGCGTAGTCGCAGGCCGCGTTGCACTCGATGTGTTCGAGGGTGACCTTGCCGTCGGGGGTGGTCTCGTTGTTGCCGATCCCGAGGTGCTCCTTGAGTTCCTCGAAGATGGCGTCGCCGCCCATGACGGCGCACAGCGTGTTGGTGCAGACGCCGACCTGGTAGTCGCCCGAGGGCCGGCGCCGGTACATGGTGTAGAAGGTGGCGACGGCGGTGACCTCGGCGGTGGTCAGGCCGAGCGTCTCGGCGCAGAACCGGATGCCGGTGGGCGAGACGTGGCCCTCCTCGGACTGGGTGAGGTGCAGCAGCGGCAGGAGGGCGGAGCGGCTGTCGGGGTAGCGGGCGATCACGTCCGCGGCGTCCGCCGCCAGCCGTGCGCGGACCTCCGCCGGGTAGTCGGGGGCGGGCAGCCGGGGCATGCCCAGGCTCACCTCTCGACGGGCGGGATTGGCTGTCATCGGTCGACGCCTCCCATCACGGGGTCGATGGAGGCGACGGCGACGATGACGTCGGCGAACATGCCGCCCTCGCACATCGCGGCCATGGCCTGCAGGTTGGTGAAGGACGGGTCGCGGAAGTGGACCCGGTAGGGGCGGGTGCCGCCGTCGGAGACGACGTGGACGCCGAGCTCGCCCTTGGGGGACTCGACGGCCGCGTAGGCCTGCCCGGCCGGCACCCGGAATCCCTCGGTCACCAGCTTGAAGTGGTGGATGAGGGCCTCCATGGAGGTGCCCATGATGTTCTTGATGTGGTCGAGCGAGTTGCCGAGCCCGTCCGGGCCCATCGCGAGCTGCGCCGGCCAGGCGATCTTCTTGTCGGCGACCATGACGGGGCCGGGCTCCAGCCGGTCCAGGCACTGCTCGATGATCCGCAGGGACTGGCGCATCTCCTCCAGGCGGATCAGGAACCGGCCGTAGGAGTCGCAGGTCTCGGTGGTCGGCACGTCGAACTCGTAGGTCTCGTAGCCGCAGTACGGGTCCGCCTTGCGCAGGTCGTGCGGCAGGCCGGCCGAGCGCAGGATGGGGCCGGTGGCGCCCAGGGCCATGCAGCCGGTGAGGTCGAGGTAGCCGACGTCCTGCATGCGGGCCTTGAAGATGGGGTTGCCGGTGGCGAGCTTGTCGTACTCCGGCAGGTTCCTCTTCATGGTCTTGAGGAACTCGCGCAGCTGGTCCACGGCGCCGGGGGGCAGGTCCTGGGCGAGGCCGCCGGGGCGGACGAACGCGTGGTTCATGCGCAGGCCGGTGATCAGCTCGTAGATGTCGAGGATCAGCTCGCGGTCCCGGAAGCCGTAGATCATGATCGTGGTGGCGCCGAGCTCCATGCCGCCGGTGGCGATGCACACCAGGTGGGAGGAGATCCGGTTGAGCTCCATCAGCAGCACGCGCAGGACCGTGGCGCGGTCGGGGATCTGGTCGGTGATGCCGAGCAGCTTCTCGACGCCGAGGCAGTACGCCGTCTCGTTGAAGAACGGCGTGAGGTAGTCCATGCGCGTGACGAAGGTGGTGCCCTGCGTCCAGTTCCGGAATTCGAGGTTCTTCTCGATGCCGGTGTGGAGGTAGCCGATGCCGCAGCGGGCCTCGGTGACCGTCTCGCCGTCGATCTCCAGGATGAGGCGGAGCACTCCGTGGGTGGACGGGTGCTGGGGCCCCATGTTGACGACGATCCGCTCGTCGTCCGCCTTGGCCGCGGACTGGACGATCTCGTCCCAGTCGCCGCCGGTGACCGTGTAGACGGTGCCCTCGGTGGTTTCGCGGGAGGCCGCGTGGTTCGAGGTGTTGGACATCAGCTGTACGACCTCCGCTGGTCGGGAGCCGGGATCTGGGCGCCCTTGTACTCGACGGGGATGCCGCCGAGCGGGTAGTCCTTGCGCTGCGGGAAGCCCTGCCAGTCGTCCGGCATCATGATCCGGGTGAGGGCCGGGTGCCCGTCGAAGACCAGGCCGAAGAAGTCGTACGTCTCGCGCTCGTGCCAGTCGTTGGTCGGGTAGACGGAGACGAGCGAGGGGACGTGCGGGTCGCTGTCCGGGGCGGACACCTCCAGGCGCACGGTCCGGCCGTGGGTGATCGAGCGCAGGTGGTAGACGGCGTGCAGCTCGCGGCCCCGGTCCTCGGGGTAGTGGACGCCGCTGACGCCGGTGCACAGTTCGAAGCGCAGGGCGGGGTCGTCGCGGAGGGTGGAGGCGACCCGGACGAGGTGCTCGCGGGCGATGTGGAACGTGAGCTCGCCGCGGTCGACGACCGTCTTCTCGATGGCGTCGGCGGGGAGCAGGTCCTGTTCCTCCAGGGCGCCTTCGAGCTCGTCGGCCACCTCGTCGAAGTAGGAGCCGTACGGGCGGTGGCTCGGGCCGGGCAGGGCGACGGTGCGGACCAGGCCGCCGTAGCCGCTGGTGTCCCCGCCGCCCCGGGCGCCGAACATGCCCTTGCGGACGCCGATCACCTCGGGCCCGCCGGCGGACTCCCGGGGAGCGGGAACGTTGTTGCCGTTCCCGTTGCCGTGGTCTGGGGTGGTCTCGCTCACCGGAGCAGCCCCTTCATCTCGATGGTGGGGAGGGCCTTGAGGGCCGCGGCCTCGGCCTCGCGGGCCGCCTCTTCCCGGTTCACCCCGAGCTTGGAGGTCTGGATCTTCTGGTGGAGCTTGAGGATCGCGTCCAGCAGCATTTCGGGGCGGGGCGGGCAGCCGGGCAGGTAGATGTCCACCGGGACGATGTGGTCGACGCCCTGGACGATCGCGTAGTTGTTGAACATTCCGCCCGAAGATGCACAAACCCCCATGGAGATGACCCATTTGGGAGCGGGCATCTGGTCGTACACCTGCCGCAGCACCGGCGCCATCTTCTGGCTGACGCGGCCGGCCACGATCATCAGGTCGGCCTGGCGCGGGGAGCCGCGGAAGACCTCCATGCCGAAGCGGGCCATGTCGTACCGGCCCGCACCGGTGGTCATCATCTCGATGGCGCAGCAGGCCAGGCCGAAGGTGGCGGGGAAGACGGAGGCTTTGCGCACCCAGCCCGCGGCCTGTTCGACGGTGGTCAGCAGGAAGCCGCTCGGCAGCTTTTCTTCCAGTCCCATGGGAATTCAGTCCCTCAGTCCCATTCCAGGCCGCCGCGGCGCCAGACGTAGGCGTAGGCGACGAAGACGGTGAGCACGAAGAGCAGCATCTCGACGAGCCCGAAGATCCCCAGGGCGTCGAAGGTGACGGCCCAGGGGTAGAGGAAGACAACCTCGATGTCGAAGACGATGAAGAGCATCGCCGTCAGGTAGTACTTGATGGGGAAGCGGCCGCCGCCGGCCGGCGTGGGGGTCGGCTCGATGCCGCACTCGTACGCTTCGAGCTTCGCCCGGTTGTACCGCTTCGGGCCGATCAGCGTGGCCATGACCACGGAGAAGATCGCAAACCCTGCGCCTAGGGCGCCGAGCACGAGGATGGGCGCGTAGGCATTCACGCTCCTCGCTCCTTCCAGTCGTCCTTGACCGTTGGACCGCTGCGCCGGCGCCACTGCCCTGCCCCGCGAAGATCGCGCTTTTGATCGAGCACTTGCATGTGAGGCAGTTCACAAGCCGGGCTGCTGCGCATCCTATGCCCGCCGATCTGTGATCTGCGACACGGGTGACAACACCGAGTTTGTGATCTCCACCACCCGGCGAACGATCATGAAGTCCGATGAGTGGTGATCTTCATACACAAGGCATCCACTTGATCACCAAACGTGACATCCACGCCTGTTACCCCAGGTAGAAGGGGTCTCGCCCTATCAAACGATGAGGAGGGCAGGCAAATTTGGCCGAATTCAGATGTCCATGGTAATGGGATCGGCGTCGCCCGGTCGGGGGAGCCCGCGGGGACGGAAGTGGACACGTGCGTCCGTTCACGATCTCGACCCGGCCCCGGAAGGAGTTCCCGGGGATTCCCGGCGGGCCGCCGGCGATCTTCCGACCGTCCCTCCGACGGCCTTCCGGCCGCCCGCCGGCGATCTTCCGGCCACCCCTCCGACGGCGTTCCGGCCACCTCCCCGCCCGCCCCTCCGCCCACCCCTCCGCCCACCCCGCGGGCCGCTTCGGACGCGACTCGCTCACGGCGCGATCACAGACCGGCAACGAGGGCCCCGCGGCGAGACGATCCTGTGACCTGCGCCACTCCGAACCGGGCCCTCCGAAGCGGGGCTTGGCCAACTGTCCGCGGGGATGGTAGGCGCGGGACCAAATAGGACTTATTGCGGAAACCCCATGATCACAGCCTTGCGAGGGGGTGTCCGATTCGTCCGTTACGGCGTCAATAAGGGGCGCGCCACGCCCGGTTGCCGCACTTCCCGCGCAACTGTGGCGCAGACCACGTTTCTTGAAGCGAGCCGCACCCCCCTGATAGCGGTTGTACTCATGTCCCACACCGCTCACATACCCAGCCACCGGAAGCCCCGCCGCAGCGCCTCGAAGCTCGCGGTACGCGCCGGAGTCGCCGGTGGCGTCCTCGGCACCCTGGCGATGGCCGGCACGGCGAGCGCGTCCCCCGCCGCCGAGCCTGTGACCGAGACCCTCGAAATGCCGGTCCTCAACATGGACTTGGCCGCCGATGTGTCCACTGCCGTCACCACCGCCGCGGAGAACACCCGCGCGGCTGCCGTCGAGGGCGAGCTGCAGGCCGAGGAGGAGAGCGCCCGCAGCGGCGCCGCCTCCGAGGCGAAGCAGGCCAAGGAAGCCGCCGAGAAGAAGGCGAAGCAGGAGGCGGACCGCAAGGCCGAAGCCGAGCGCGCCACCCGCAACGCCGAGCGCACCGCGCTGAAGACGGCCTCCGCCGCCGCCTCTTCCGAGGAGCAGGGTGTCGGGACGGTCACTCCGGCGAAGGGCTCCGCCGCCGCCATCGTGAACTTCGCCCGCGCGCAGGTCGGCAAGGCCTACATTCTGGGCTCGACCGGCCCCTCCGCGTACGACTGCTCCGGCCTGGTCCAGGCCGCCTACCGGCAGGCCGGTATCACGCTGCCGCGCACCTCGCAGCCGCAGTCCTCGTACGGCACCTCCGTCTCGCTCAACGCCCTGCAGCCGGGCGACATCCTGTACTGGGGCGCCAAGGGCAGCGCCTACCACGTCGCCATCTACGTCGGCGGCGGCAAGTTCGTCGGCGCGCAGAACCCCAGCACCGGCATCGTCGAGCGCAACCTGAGCTACGACCGGCCGACGGGCGCCGTCCGCGTCCTCTGAGCCCCTCAGGGCACCTCGTACACGGCCGGAGGGCCGGTACTCCCCCGCTCGGGGCGGAGTACCGGCCCTCCGCCGTGCCCGCACACAGCCGCCCCGGCGGCGACGGCGGAGCGGACGCCACCGCCCTCCCGGCCGCCGCCGGGCTCTTCCTCCTCGCCGTCGGCGGCTGGCTGCTGAACACCGCCCGCCCCTGGGACAAACCCGGGCACCCGGCGCAACTCACCCTCGTGTGGGCCGCCGCCCTGGCGATGCTCGCGTGGGGAGCCGTGCTGACGGCCCGCTGCGTGCGCGCCGTCCACGGAGCCGGTGCACCGCACCCTGAGCCCCCGAACCCCGCTCAGACGCCCTCCGGCGCCCCGTACGACGACGCAGCGGGCCGCGCCGGGCAAAACCCGGCACGGCCCGCCTGACCCGCCTCACACGCCCCGCACGCCCTGCCCGGCCCGCCCGGCACAGCCGGGCGTCCGCCCGGCCTGCCCGACCGCCGACGCGGTCCGCTCGTTCAGGCCCGGGGGGCCACCTTCGAGAGGCCGTTGATGATGCGGTCCATCGCGTCGCCGCCCGCCGGGTCGGTGAGATTGGCCAGCATCTTCAGCGTGAACCGCATGAGCACCGGGTGGGTCAGACCGCGCTGCGTGGCGATCTTCATGACCGTCGGGTTGCCGATCAGCTTCACGAAGGCGCGGCCGAGCGAGTAGTAGCCGCCGTAGGTCTCCTTGAGCACCTTCGGGTAGTTGTGCAGGGCCAGCTCGCGCTGCGCCGTCGTGGCCCGGGCGTTCGCCTGCACGATGACGTCGGCCGCGATCCGGCCCGACTCCATGGCGTACGCGATGCCCTCGCCGTTGAACGGGTTGACCAGCCCGCCCGCGTCGCCGACCAGCAGCAGGCCCTTGGTGTAGTGCGGCTGCCGGTTGAACGCCATCGGCAGGGCCGCGCCGCGGATCGGCTGCGTCATGTTTTCGGGGGTGTAGCCCCAGTCCTCCGGCATGGACGCGCACCACGCCTTGAGGATCTCGCGCCAGTCCAGCTCCCGGAAGGCGGAGGAGGAGTTGAGGATGCCGAGGCCGACGTTGGACGTGCCGTCGCCCATGCCGAAGATCCAGCCGTAGCCGGGCAGCAGCCGGTCCTGCGGGCCGCGCCGGTCCCACAGCTCCAGCCAGGACTCCAGGTAGTCGTCGTCGTGCCGGGGCGAGGTGAAGTACGTCCGGACGGCCACGCCCATCGGGCGGTCCTCGCGCCGGTGCAGGCCCATCGCCAGGGACAGCCGGGAGGAGTTGCCGTCGGCGGCGACGACGAGCGGCGCGTGGAAGGTGACCGGGGTCTTCTCCTCGCCCAGCTTGGCGTGCACGCCGGTGATGTGCCCGGTGCGCGGGTCGCGGATCGGCTCGCCCACGTTGCAGCGCTCGTGCAGGCGGGCGCCGGCCTTCTGGGCCTGCCGGGCCAGGATCTCGTCGAAGTCGTCGCGCTTGCGGACGAGTCCGTAGTCCGGGTAGGAGGCGAGTTCCGGCCAGTCCAGCTGGAGCCGCTGGCCGCCGCCGATGATCCGCAGGCCCTTGTTGCGCAGCCAGCCGGCCTCTTCGGAGATGTCGATGCCCATCGCGACCAGCTGCTTCGTGGCGCGCGGGGTCAGGCCGTCGCCGCAGACCTTCTCGCGCGGGAACGCCGTCTTCTCCAGCAGCAGGACGTCCAGTCCGGCCTTGGCGAGGTAGTAGGCGGTGGTCGAGCCGGCGGGCCCGGCCCCGACGACGATCACATCCGCGGAGTGTTCGGAGAGGGGCTCGGTCACTGCGGGGTCTCCCGAAGGCTCGATAAGGGGTGCCCATGGGCACGGGACGTGTGCAGTCTATGCAGCGAGAGAGATCGCGAATCCGAAGGGTTACCTGATGACAAGCTCGCCGACCTCGCCGACCTCGCCGGCCTCGCCTTCCCGGCCGCTCCCCGCCGTCCGGCTGCGCGTGCCCACCGACGAGGACGCGCACGCCTGGCACGGCGTCTTCGCCGACCCGGACGTGATGGAGTTCCTCGGCGGCCCGGCCGAGCTGTCCGCGTACGAGGAGTTCACCGCCCGGCAGCGGATGCACGACGCACGGCTCGGCTACTGCCTGTGGACGCTCCTGGACGAGGACGGCCGGGTCCTGGGGTTCACCGGCGCCCAGCCCTGGCCCGCGGAGAAGGCCTGGGGGCCGGTCGGCGAGATCGAGATCGGCTGGCGCCTGGCCCGCTCGGCCTGGGGCAAGGGGTACGCGTACGCCGCCGCGCTGACCGCCCTGGAGCGGGTCCGCGCCGCCGGGGTGCCCCGCGTCGTGGCGATGATCGACGACGCGAACGCGCGCTCGGTGGCGGTCGCCGAGCGCCTCGGCATGACCCTGGAGGAGGTCTTCCCCCTGCCCGGCGGCACCCGTACCGGCCGCCGCTACGCCCTCGCCCTGTGACCGGGGTCAGAAGACGGACAGTCCGGTCAGGGTCGTGAACCGGTCGAGGGCGGCCACACCCGCCACCGAGTTGCCCCGGCTGTCCAGGCCGGGGCTCCACACCGCGAGCGTGCAGCGGCCGGGGACGACGGCGACGATGCCGCCGCCCACCCCGCTCTTGCCGGGCAGCCCGACGCGGTAGGCGAAGTCGCCCGCCGCGTCGTACGTCCCGCAGGTCATCATCACCGCGTTGATCTGCTTGGCCTCGCTGCGGGTCAGCAGCCGGGTGCCGTCCGCCCGCAGCCCGTGCCGCGCCAGGAACCGCGCGGCGCGGGCCAGGTCGGCGCAGCTCATCTCGATGGAGCACTGCCAGAAGTAGTGGTCGAGCAGGGCGGGCACGGGGTTGGCGATGTTCCCGTACGAGGCCATGAAGTGGGCGAGGGCGGCGTTGCGGTCGCCGTGCTCGTGCTCGGAGGCGGCGACCTCGGCGTCGAAGCCGAGGTCCGGGTTGCCGCTCTCCCGGCGCAGGAACTCCAGCAGCTCGCTGCTCGCGTCGCCGGTCAGGGTCTGCAGCCGGTCGGTGACGACGAGGGCGCCCGCGTTGATGAACGGGTTGCGCGGGATGCCGTTCTCGTACTCCAGCTGCACCAGGGAGTTGAACGGGTTGCCGGAGGGCTCCCGGCCCACCCGCTCCCACAGGCTGTCGCCGCCCTCGGCCAGCGCCAGGGCGAGCGCGAACACCTTGGTGATGGACTGGGCGGAGAAGGGGGTCTGCCAGTCCCCCACCCCGACGACGTTCCCGTCGAGGTCCGCCACGGCCATGCCGAACCGCTCCGGGTCCACCTCCGCCAGCGCTGGGATGTACTCGGCGGGTGTGCCGCTGCCGATCAGGTGTCTCACGTCGGCCGCGATCCGCTCCAGCAGTTCCGCGTAGTCCAGCGCTCCGGTGTCCACCACCGCCGCCGCCACCGCCGGCTAGGCCTTGAAGCCGCGGTGCAGTGCGACGATGCCGCCGCTGAGGTTGCGCCAGGCGACCTCGGACCAGCCGGCCTTCTGCAGCAGCGCCGCCAGCTCCGACTGATCCGGCCACTCCCGGATCGACTCGGCGAGGTACACGTAGGCGTCGGGGTTGGAGGACACGGCGCGGGCCACCGGGGGCAGGGCGCGCATCAGGTACTCCAGGTAGACCGTGCGGAACGGCCCCCAGACGGGCCGGGAGAACTCGCAGATGACGACCTGCCCGCCGGGCTTGGCCACCCGGTGCAGCTCGCGCAGCGCGGCCTCGGTGTCGTGCACGTTGCGCAGCCCGAAGGAGATCGTCACGGTGTCGAAGACGTCGTCCTTGAACGGCAGCTTCGTCGCGTCGCCGGCGGTCAGCGGCAGCCAGGAGTGGCGCTTCTTGCCCTCGCGGAGCATGCCGAGGGAGAAGTCGCAGGGCACCACGTACGCGCCGGTCGCGGCGAACGGCAGCGAGGAGGTCGCGGTCCCGGCGGCCAGGTCGAGCACCTTCTGCCCGGGGCGGGCGGCGACGGCCTTGGCGACCTCCTTGCGCCACAGGCGGGCCTGGCCGAGGGAGATCACGTCGTTGGTGAGGTCGTAGTTCGCCGCCACACCGTCGAACATGGAGGCGACTTCGTGCGGCTGCTTGTCCAGGGAAGCGCGGGTCACTGGGTGGGCCCCTCAGGTGCGTCGTTGGTTCCGGTCCGTGTGCGTACGGGGGCCATCCTCTCAGGCCCGGGGCCGCGGCCGGGCGGCGGCTCCGCCCGTCCGCCACGGGGCCACGACCCGCCGGAATGACCTATTCCGATTCGATGCCGGGGCCGCCCCAACCGAACTGGCCCCGAGGACAGTTATGCCCTGAGCGACGGAAGGGGTTAACTGGGCGGGCGCGGCCCGGTGACGGTCACCACCCGCCGGTTCCGGACCGCCCGGTGGCCGGATCCTGAGGAGGCCGCCCCGAGCAAAGGGCTTCACCATGCCGGCAGGTCGTTCCACCGGTCGCACCACGGGCCAGTCCGCGGGCCGCACCGCCGCAGGCCGTACGGGGGCGCCCCGCGGGCCGCGCGCCCGCCGCCGGGCCGAACGGCGCCGGCGGCTGCGCCGCACCCTCCTCGCCTCGGCCACCGCGGTCGCCGCCGTCGCCGCACTGTGGACGGCCTGGCCCGAACCGGACACGGCCACCGTCGCGGACGGGCGGACCGCCGACCCGCGCCCCGCCGAGGAGCCCGGACGGGCCTCGCGGTCCGCCGGCGGCGCCCACGGCTCCCCCGTCCCCGGCAAGTCCTCGTCCGCGCCAGCCGCACCGGCCTCCCCGAAGCCGTCCGCGAGTTCCAAGGCCCTGGTCCCGGGCGCCGGAACGGGCGCCTTCACGGCCTCCAGCCGCTCCGGGCAGCCGCAGGGCAAGGGGACGGCCCGCCGCTGGCGGGTCGAGGTCGAGGAGGGCAGCGGCGTCGACCCGAACACCGCCGCCCAGGCCGTCGAGGCGATCCTCGGCGACCCGCGCGGCTGGATAGCCGACCCGGCGTACGGCTTCCAGCTCGTCGGCGCCGGCAGCCCCGTGGACTTCACCGTGAAGATCGCCACCCCCACCACCACCGACAAGCTGTGCGAGGTGGTGACCCCCGAGCTCGTCGGCGAGACCAACTGCCGCGCGGGGCACGACGTCGTCGTCAACCTCAAGCGCTGGCAGGAGGGATCGCCCCAGTTCAAAGGCCCCGTGGAGGAGTACCGGGCACTGATCGTCAACCACGAGGTCGGCCACGAGATAGGCCGCGGGCACGAGACCTGCCCCGGCCCCGGCAAACCCGCCCCCGCGATGATGCAGCAGATCAAGGGGCTGCTCGGCTGCGTGGCCAACGCCTGGCCCTACGACGGGAAGGGAACCTATCTGTCCGGTCCGCCCGTCCCTTAGAGCGGGGAGAGTTGGTGAGTCGACCGACCGGGCGGTGACGGCCGGGGGCGAGGAGTGGAAACGTGCGCGTCGTCAGCTTCAGCGTCCCTGCCTGGTTCCCGGCCTACAGGCCGGCGCAGAAGAAGGAGGCGCTGCGGCGCGCGGTGCGGCTCACCGAACAGGAATCCGCCGTGTTCCTGTGCCTGGCCACCGGCGCCTCCAACGCGGAACTCGCCGGTGAACTCCAACTGTCCGTCAGCACGGTCAAGTTCCACGTCCACAACATACGGACCAAACTGGGCGGCATCAGCCGCCTCCAGGCCTGCCTGCTGGCCGCCCTGGCCCGCGAGGACGGCCGCCTCGGCGCCGCCGGCCGCGGCGCGGGCGGACTCGGCGCGGGCGGGCTCAGCGCCGGCGGTGCAGCAGCCGCCCGCCGATGACGGTGGCCACACAGCTCGTCGCGCCCACCGCCGCCAGCTCCCGCAGGTCGCCCGCCGCGAACACCGCGAAGCGGGCCGGAGCACCCGCCCGGAGCACCCCGTGGAAGGCCTCCTCGACGCGCTCCCGCCCCGCGAACGGGTCCAGCGGGGCCGCCCCCCGCTCCTCCGGGCCCGCCGCACCCCCGGCGGCCGGCGGCAGCAGCTCCAGCCCCGACCGGGCCACGGCCGAACGCACCGCCGGGACCGTCAGCCGTCCCGCCACCGCCACCACACCGCGGGCCAGCAGCCGCTGCGTCGCCCGCCGGGCGCTGTTGCCCCGCCGGGCATCGGTCAGCTGCAGCGCGGCCAGCGCCTCCGCCCCGGTCACCGGCCCGGTGCCGAGCTCGGCGGTCTCGTACGGGTCGTCCGGGTAGTACGTACCCTCCAGCAGTTCCTGCGCCCCGTCCACCACCAGCCCCGGGGTCAGCACGCCGGGCCAGCGGCGGGTCCGCGCGTGCGGCCGGGCCGCGGCGAGCTCCTCGTACGGGCCGGTGCCCGCGATCCGGTCGCCCTCGACGAGGACGGCCCCGCCGGGCAGGGGCTCGGCCCCGCGCCCGGCGACGAGGAGCCCTGCGGTGTGCAGCGTCAGCAAGGCCGGATCACTCGGCCGGGATGAGCTTCAGCTCGGGGTGGGCCGTGCCGCCCTCGAGGGCGGTGGAGGAGATGTGCGAGACCACGCGGTCGTCGACCGGGTCGTTCGCCGGGTCGTCGTGCACGACGAGGTGCTCGTACGTCGTCGCACGCTGCGCCGGGGTACGGCCCGCCTTGCGGATGAGGTCGATGATCTCCTGGCGGTTGGAGCGGTGCTTGGCGCCGGCCGAGGAGACGACGTTCTCCTCCAGCATGACCGAGCCGAGGTCGTCCGCGCCGTAGTGCAGGGAGAGCTGGCCCGCCTCCTTGCCGACGGTCAGCCAGGAGCCCTGGATGTGGGCGACGTTGTCGAGGAAGAGGCGCGCGACCGCGATCATGCGCAGGTACTCGAAGACCGTCGCCTGGGTGCGGCCCTTGAGGCGGTTGTTCTCGGGCTGGTACGTGTAGGGGATGAAGGCGCGGAAGCCGCCCGTGCGGTCCTGCGTGTCGCGGATCATCGCGAGGTGCTCGATGCGCTCGGCGTTGGTCTCGCCGGTGCCCATGAGCATGGTGGAGGTGGACTCCACGCCCAGCTCGTGGGCGATCTCCATGATCTCCAGCCAGCGCTCGCCGGACTCCTTCAGCGGGGCGATCGCCTTGCGCGGCCGCTCCGGCAGCAGTTCGGCGCCCGCGCCCGCGAACGAGTCCAGGCCGGCCGCGTGGATCCGCCTGATCGCCTCCTCGGCGGAGACCCCGGAGATCCGGGCCATGTGCTCGACCTCGGACGCGCCGAGGGAGTGGATGACCAGCTGCGGGAACGCCTTCTTGATGGCGGAGAAGTGCTCCTCGTAGTACTCCACGCCGTAGTCCGGGTGGTGGCCGCCCTGGAACATGATCTGCGTGCCGCCCAGCTCGACGGTCTCCGCGCAGCGGCGCAGGATGTCGTCGAGGTCCCGGGACCAGCCCTTCCTCGTGTCCTTGGGGGCCGCGTAGAACGCGCAGAACTTGCACGCCGTGACGCACACGTTGGTGTAGTTGATGTTGCGCTCGATGATGTACGTCGCGATGTGCTCGGTGCCGGCGTAGCGGCGGCGGCGCACCGCGTCGGCGGCCTGGCCGAGGGCGTGGAGCGGGGCGTGCCGGTAGAGGTCGAGCGCCTCCTCCTTGGTGATCCGGCCCCCCGCGGCGGCACGTTCGAGGACAGACTGGAGAGCGGCCTGGTCGGTCACCGGTGCGTCACCCTTCGGCGGTGTGTCAAGAGATCCGGACCGATCCAGCCTACGCCAGGGCCCGCCGCCGGAATTCACCGCCTGCGGGTCAGGTCTCCCTCGGGGTTTCCGGCCGCGGCGTCCCCCGACCGGTAGTGGAGCGTGCCGTTCGCATTGAGGGTGAAGCGCTCGTCGGAGGAGCCGTTGGAGCAGATCCCGGGGGCCGGGTTGGGGCCGCCGGAGGTGTCCAGGACCAGGGACCGGTCGGTGGCCGAGACGAGCTTCCAGTCACCGGAGCAGTCGGTGCCGAAGACCGGCAGGACCGACTTGTCGCGGCCGACGACCTCGCCGACCCTGCCGGCCTTGATCGTGATCTCGAACTCGCTCGGGACCCCCATGCGGGCCGTGGTGACGGTCCCCTTCCAGGTGCCGACCAGCTCCGGGGGGACGTCGGGGCGGCTCTTCGCCGGGCTCGGGGCCGTCGAGGCCGCGGCGGAGGGCGGGGACGCATGGGACGGCGGTTCGGCGTGGTTCTGCCAGCCCCCCGTCCCGGGTACCAGGCCCAGCCCGTACAGCCCGCCGGACAGCGCGGCCGCCACCGCGGCGGCCGCGACCACCACCGTGCAGCTGAACCTGCGCCCGGCCGCGGTGACGGTGACCTTGCGGCCGGGCGTGGTGGCCTCGCCGCCCTCGCCGCCCCCGGCGGTGCGCGGCTGCGGAACGCCGCCGCTGCCGGGGCCGCCGGGGCCGCCGGAGCCGCTGCCGGCGGTCTCCGTCGGGGCGCCGTACGGTCCCGCCGGGGCGGAGGCCCCGGTCCCGGCCGGGCCCCCGTACGAGCCCCCGTAGGAGGGGTCCGGCGCGCCGAAGACGCCGACGCCGACGCCCGCGCCGCCGGCCGTGGCCGGCTCCCCGTACGAGGGCGTGGTGAACGGGACCGGCCCCGAGGCGCTCTCCGGCTCCGCCGCCACGGCCTCCAGGTCGAGCAGCGCCACCGCGGCGCGGCTCGCCGCCTCCATCACGGGCGCGGGAAGCCAGCCGGGGACGCGCAGCGCCCCGTCGAAGGCCTCCGCGACGGCCTGCGGGGCCGGCCGGGCCCCGGGTGCCTTGGCGAGGCAGGCGGCGACCAGGTCGCGCAGCTCGCCGGGCGGGAGGGCGTCCAGCTCCGGCGGCTCGTGGACCACCTTGTAGAGCAGGGTCGCCGAGTTGTCGCCGGTGAACGGGGGCCGCCCGGTCGCGGCGAAGGCCAGTACCGCGCCGAGGGAGAACACGTCGGCGGCGCCGGTGACGCCCTTGCCGAGGATCTGTTCGGGCGACATGTAGCCGGGCGAGCCGACGGAGACCCCGGTGGAGGTGAGGGAGGCGGTGCCGTCCGTGGCGCGGGCGATCCCGAAGTCGATCAGGCGGGGCCCGTCGAGGGTCAGCATCACGTTCGACGGCTTCACGTCGCGGTGGACGAGACCCAGCCCGTGCACCGCCACCAGGGCGCGGGCCAGCCCCTCGCCGACGGCCCGTACGGCGGCCTGCGGCAGCGGCCCGTGCGCGGCCACGGCGCCGCCCAGCGAGGGGCCCGCCACGTACCCGGTGGCCACCCACGGCACCGGCGCCTCGGGGTCGGCGTCCAGGACGGGTGCGGTCCACTCGCCGCCGACCCGCCGGGCGGCCTCCACCTCGCGGCGGAACCGGGCGCGGAACTCGGTGTCGGCGGCGAAGTGCGGGTGCACGATCTTGACGGCGACCGTCCGGCCGCCCGCGCTCCGGCCGAGGTAGACCCGGCCCATGCCACCCGCGCCGAGCCGGCCCAGCAGCCGGTACGCACCGATGGTCCGCGGCTCCCCGGCTTCCAGCGGCTGCATCCCGTCCCCTCCCCCGTGGCCCCGACGGCGTGATCCACCTCGTGATCCACCTTAGGGGTGCCGCGGGGGCGCCGGGGCCGTTCCCGCGCGCTCGAACCCGGCGAGCACCTGTTCCAGGCACGGGCGGGGCGGGCGGGGCGGGTAATTCCCGGCACCGGCCCGGCCGGACCGCCCGGCGGGTGAATTGGCGGCGACGGCGGCACGGCGTCGTGATGACAATCAGAAAAGATCGGGAATTCCCCGGGAAGCGATGACCGGAACCCGGGCCACCGCCCGGTAATCCGATCACGGAACCGCACGAAACCGATCGTGAAACGGAACACGGGCACGGGCCCGAACGCTCCGGGGGAACCTTCAGGACACCTTCAGCAGCTCCACCGCGACATCTGCCGGATAGCCCGTCGAGTGACCCGTGCGACGCGCGAATTCCCTTACCCCGGCGAGCTGTTCCGGCCCGAACCGGAAGTCGAGGGTGGTGAAGTACCGCTGCAGCAGTTCGGCGTCGAAGGCCTCCCAGCGGGCCGCCTGCTCGGCCACCTTGGCGACCTCCTCCAGGGAGATGTCCCGGGACTCGAGGAAGGCCTCGTGCACCTGCCGGACGACGGCCTGCTCGCGGTCGAGGTAGTCCTTGCGGGTGGCCCACACGGCGAACACGAACGGCAGCCCGGTCCATTCCTTCCACATCAGTCCCAGGTCGTGGACGTCGAGGCCGAGCCGGGGCGCGTCGTGCAGCGAGGCGCGCAGCGCGGCGTCGCCGATCAGCACGGCCGCGTCGGCCTCCTGCATCATCAGCCCCAGGTCGGGCGGGCAGGTGAAGTAGTCGGGGCGGACCCCGTACTGCTCGGCGAGGAGCAGCTGGGCCAGCCGTACGGAGGTGCGGGACGTCGAGCCGAGGGCGACGCGGGCGCCGTCCAGCCGGTCCAGCGGCACCTGGGAGACGATCACGCAGGACATCACCGGGCCGTCGCAGCCGACCGCGAGATCGGGGAACGCGACGAGCTGATCGGCATTGCGCAGGAACTCGACAAGGGTGATCGGGGCGATGTCGAGACGGCCCTGGACGAGGTGCTCACTGAGCTTCTCGGGGGTGTCCTTGGTCAGCTCCAGGTCCAGCAGGGTGCCGGTCCTGGCCAGGCCCCAGTAGAGGGGAAGGCAGTTCAGGAACTGAATGTGGCCGACCCGGGGCCGGCTGCGATAGACGTCCACATCGCGAGACTAGCTGGCGGCCCCGCGTCAGCCTTCGCGCGGGTCTCAAACGTCCGGGTGACGTGATCTTTCCCTCTGGTCTCGGCCGCGGGGTGCGTGCTAGGCTCGACGCAAGTTGCAGTTTGGTTTCCCTTGCAGTACGAAGCCTGCGGAGAATGTGACCCGCAGGCTTTAGTAGTTTTCAGACTTCTTAGCAGGTTCTGGAGCAGGGCGACCCTTTGGCCCATAGGAGGGCTCATGGCTACCGGAACCGTCAAGTGGTTCAACGCTGAAAAGGGCTTCGGCTTCATCGCCCAGGACGGCGGCGGCCCGGATGTCTTCGTCCACTACTCCGCGATCAACGCCTCTGGCTTCCGCTCCCTCGAGGAGAACCAGACCGTGAACTTCGACGTCACGCAGGGCCCGAAGGGCCCGCAGGCGGAGAACGTCACCCCGGCCTAATCGCCCGGGCCAACCTCACGCGGTTGGATCGCAGTACCTGAGAGCAGTACCCAAGGAGCCCCGCGGCCCCCGTTCACACGCGAACGGAGGCCGCGGGGCTCCTGCCTTTGTGCCGCGGGCGACGGGCCGTGGCAAGCGGTGTGCGGTCGGGCGGGGCCGGGCGGGCCCTGGCGGGGCCGGATGTGTGAAACGGCCGGCCGCCACCGGGTCGCGGTGGCGGCCGGCCGTCGTCTCGGAGCCGGCGGAGCGAGCCGCGTTACGGCTTGACGGCGGACGGAGTGGGCGAGGGGGACGGCGACGGGGTCTGCGGGGCCGGGATCTCCGCCTTGGCGGTGACCTTCAGCTCCAGGATCAGGACCACCTTCTCCTTGGTGATCAGCCGCAGGTGGTACGTGCCCGGGGCGACGTCCGTGGTCAGCAGCTCCGGCAGGGCGATCAGGCCGTCGGCATCGGCCGCGTCGAGCTCCAGGCTGAACAGCTTCTCGCCGTCCTTGGCCCCCTTGAAGTACGGGCCCTTCGCCGTCGCCGGGTCCACCGGAACCCAGTCGCCGGCCTTGTTCTGCTCCACCAGCCCGGCGGTCACCCGAGTACCGGCCACCGCCTTGCCGTCGGCGGTCGCCTTGACCTGGATGCCCTTGACGGCGGTCCCGGCGACGGCCTCCAGCGGCTTGCCCGCGCCCGCGTCGGTGCGCGTCAGCAGGTCGGCGACGGCCGGGGCGGGCTTCGCCGCGACGACACCGCTGAAGTTCACCGTGAACTGGGTGGCGGTGCCGTAGCTCGAGGCCCTCAGCGTGAAGGTGCCCGGCTTGTCGCCGGCCACGAGGCCCGGCGCGGCGGCGATGCCCTCGGCGTCGGTCTGCACCACCAGGTGGGACCGGCCCTGCGTGCCGAAGTACGTGCCCGTCGTGTCGTCCTCGACCGCGAACAGGACGGCCTGCCCCTTGGCCGGCTTGCCGTCGCTCAGCACCGCCTTGACCCGCGGCACCGCGGCGAACGCTGCCCCGGCCTCCGCCTTGAGCTCGGCGCTGCCGAGCACCTCCACCTTGGCCAGGTGCGGCGCGGGCTTCTCCGGCTCGGCCGGCTTGGACGGGTTGGTGGGGTTCGTCGGGTTGGCGGGGTTGGTGGGGTTCGTCGACGGCTTCGTGGTCGTCCCCGTGCCCGTCGACGGCTTCGTCTGCGTCGTGGGGTGCGGGGTCGGCAGCACCGGGTTGGTGGGCGTCGGGTAGGTCCCGGTCGGCGGGTTGGGCACCTCGCCCGCACCGTTCTGGTACTGCTTCATGTACCCGAGCACGGTGTTCACGTACTCGCGGGAGTTGTTGTAGCTGAGGATCGCCTTGTCGAGCTGCGCCTGGTCCGAGAGGTTGCGGTCGCCCGCGCACAGGTACAGGCCCGCACCGAGGGCCGCGTCGTAGATGTTGTTCGGGTCGCGCTTGGAGTCGCCGTTGCCGTCGGCGCCCCAGGTGGCCCAGGTGGACGGGATGAACTGCATCGGGCCGACGGCCCGGTCGTAGGCGGCGTCCCCGTCGAACTCGCCCTTGTCGGTGTCCTTGATCTCGGCGAAGCCCTGGCCGTTCAGCTGCGGGCCGCGGATCGCCTTCTCGGTGTACCCGTCGGCCTTGAGCCCGTAGCCGGAGGCGTGGACGGACTCGACCCGGCCGATGCCCGCGAGGAGCTGCCAGGGCAGCTTGCACTTCGGGAGCGCGGCGGCCACCGCGGTCTCCGCGCGCTTGTAGGCGTCGAGGGCGGTCGCGGGGATGCCGCTGGCCCCCTCGCCCGTACCGGCGGCCGGCGGCACGGCCGGGTCGGCGAGGTCGTCGGGCAGGTCCAGGCGGGCGTCACCGCGGTCGGTGGCCTGGGGGCTGTCCGGGGTGGGCTCGGACTCGCCCGCGTCGGCGGTGGGCGGGTTGGTCACCACGGCGGCGGTCGTCAGGCTGGCCGCGAGCGCGGCCGTACACAGGACCTTGCGCGAGGTGTTGACAAGGTGGCGGTGAAGCGGCTTCACAGTGCGGCGATCCCCCCAAGGCGGCCGGCGAGTTGTACAGCGGGTCGAGCCGTGAATATTCACTGTCTATCAGGTATTCGGAGGCGACTCACCGGCGCCCCGGGAGATGTGACACACCATTCGTCTCGGCTTCAACCAGCACGGCGGCAGAACGCCCAGGCGGCGCCGATTTGTTGCGCGGTATACACCCATAGGCGCCTGTTTGACCTTCTTGATACTCTCTGACGGATGGAGAGGAAGAGGGGCAGCGAGGAGGAAACGAGCGGCAGCCGCCGCGGCCGTTCGACTAGATTCGGCGCACATGACAGCAGCGGCGCACGAGACGAACTTCCGCGAACGCGCGGACCGCAAGCGCACCCTCGGGGTGTTCCTGCTCATCGCGGCAGGCGCCATCTGGCTCTGGCTCGCCTACCAGCTGCTGGCCCCCTTCACCGTCAACTACGGCTCCAGCCGGAGCATCGACTGTGCCTCCCCCGTCTTCTACGACGAGGGCGACGGCAAGAGGCGCTCGTACGCCGCCACCGAGGGCGAACGCTGCGCCACGGAACGGGACCCGGCCGACCTGCTCGCCCTCCTCACGCTCTCCCTCCCGCTGGCCGCCGCCGGCACCTTCCAGTACGCCAGGGGCACCGTCGCCTTGGACCTGCGCCGGCACGAGGACGAGCTGGAACGCCTCCGGGCGGAGCGGAAGGACTGACGACGGGGAGAGGCGGGACGGGCGGGGGTCCGAGCGGCCGTTCTGCACCGCCTGCGCGCACTCCCGCTCCCCACAGCCCCCGCCCTACCCTTCCCCCACCCCCTGCCCCTCCCCCAACCCCGCCAGCAGCGCCGCCAGTTCCGCGGGCCGGGAGAACATCGGCCAGTGGCCCGTGTCCAGGGTCTGCAGGGTCCAGCTGTCGTTCTTGAGGAGTTCGGCTGCCGCCGGCGGTGGTTCCGGTCCGTCCAGCAGGCATTTCACGTATACCGCCGGGAGCTCGCCCAGCGAGCGGGCGAGCGCTGCCGGTTCCGTCAGGGTGGCGCCCGGGTGGGGGGTGGAGCCGGCCACGATGCGGGCGATCTGCTCCTCGTCCAGGCCCTGGCCCGCAAAGTCGGCCGCTGCCGGCGGCGGCCAGAAGCCGCCGCTCGCCTCGACGGACGCCGTCACCTCGGCCCCGCCCGGCCAGCCGGAGACGAACGACTGCCCGTCCACCGGAACGTCGGCGTCGACAAAGACGACCCGGGCGAGCCGGTCGCCGATCAGCTCGGCCGCCTGGCCCACCGGGATGCCGGCATAGCTGTGGCCGACCAGGACGACGTCGTGCAGGTCCAGGCGCTCGACCGCGTCGACGATGTCGTGCACGTGCGTCTGCTGGCCCGCCCATGAGCCGGCGTGGCGCCGCTCGGCGAGACCGGACAGCGTCAGCGCGTGGGCGTCGTGGCCGACGGCGCGCAGCTCCGCCGCCACCGCGTCCCAGGCCCATGCCCCGAGCCACGCGCCGGGTACGAGTACGAAGTTCCCCATGGACGCCACCGTATACGAATAAATGTTCGATCACGTGATCGGGCAACCGCCCCCACCTGCGGTCACTCGTCCGCCGGACAGGACCGCGTCCCGCCCGGCAGCCGGCCGTCGATGAGGAAGTCGTCGACGTAGCCGCGGACGCAGGTCGAGGTGGTGTAGCCGGTGTGTCCGTCGCCCTTGTGGTCGAGGACGACAGCGGAGCCGAGGCGTGCGGCGGTCTCCTCGGTCCACCGGTACGGGGTCGCCGGGTCGCCGCGGGTGCCGACGAGGAGCATGCGCGGGGCGCCGGGCCGGTCGATCCTGCGGACGAAGTCGGTGCCCGCGGGGCGTCCGTAGCAGGCCAGGACGGTCAGCAGCTGCCGCGGCCCGAAAATCTCCGAGGCCTGCCGGAACTGCTCCCGCAGGCCTTCGATCCGCGCCGCCACGGCAGCCGGGCTCGCCTTGTCGTGGCTGCGGTCGGGGTCGTCGGCGCAGTTCACGGCGGCCATCGCGGCGGCGGCGTTGTCGGCCGGGACGGGGTCGGGATGCTGCGCGGAGCCGGCCGCCGGGTCTGTTTCTGCGGGGGCGCCGAGGCGGAGCAGCCCGCGCGGGTTGCCGTTCCGCTCGGCCATGGTGAGGGCTTCGGCGAGGTCGGGCCACAGCTCCCGGGAGTAGAGGGCGAAGCCGATGGCGGTGGCGGCGTCCTGTCCGGTGAAGAGGGCGCCGTCCTCGTCGACGAGGGGGACGGCGTCGAGCCGGGCGACGAGCGCGGCAGCGTCCTCCTTGGCGGTGCGGGTGTTCGTCCCGTACACGCAGCCGGGCTGGTGGGCGCACCAGGACAGGAAGTTGTCCAGGGCCTGCTGCTGGCCCTGCGCGGAGGCGAGGGCCTGTTCGACAAGGGGTTCGGCGAGGGTGTCGACACCGTCGAGGACCATCCGGCCGACGAGGTGGGGGAATTGGGCGGCGTAGACGGCGCCGAGGCGGGTGCCGTAGGAGAAGCCGAGGTAGTTGAGCCTGTCCTCGCCGAGGGCCTGGCGGATGAGGTCCATGTCGCGGGAGACGTGCACGGTGCCGATGTACGGCAGGACCGGCCCGGAGGCCCGTTCGCAGCGCGCGACGACGGCCCGGAGGGCGGCGAGCGCGTCCGCGGGGTCGCCGGAGTCGACGGGGTCGGGCTCCAGGGAGCCGCCGCAGCTGACGGGCTCGCTGTGGCCGACCCCGCGGGGGTCGAAGGCGACGAGGTCGTAGCGCTCGCCGAGCTCGGCGAAGGCCTTGGCGTGGGCGGCGAGGCTCTCGATGCCGGGGCCGCCGGGCCCGCCGAAGTTCAGCAGCAGCGAGCCGCGGCGCCCGGCACGGGGGCCGTTGGCGGGTATCTCGGCGAGGGCTATGCGGACGGTGCCCTTGGCGGGGGCGGAGTGGTCCAGCGGCACGGTGAGGGTGCCGCACCGCATGCCGGCGGGCACGGGCTGCACGGGGCAGGCACCCCACCGTATGCGGGGCCCGTCGGGGGACGCGGTGGCGGACGTGGGCGCCCGGGCGGACTCGGCGGCGGCAGACGCGGGCGTGGCGGCAGACGCGGAAGCAGAGGCGGAACCGGAACCGGAAGCGGTGGCAGACGCGGACGCCGCCGCGGGGCCGGCGCCCTGGACGGCTGCGGCGGCGGTGGACACGAGCAGGCAGGCTGCGCCGACCGCGGCGCCGGTACGGGAACGGTGCACTGCACCCTCCTCGGGGCGGCCCCCCCCGATCCGTCAGCCACGATAAGCGCCCGGGCCCGCCTCCGCAGCCCGAGGGCCCCGGATCCCGCCCCACTCCCCACCCTGACCTGCACGGACAGTCCAATCGGGCACCTCGGTGTCAGGTGCCGGACAACGTTGGCGGCGGTGGCCGGGAAACGCGCGCAGCGCCGCGCGAGCGGCCCCTCGGGTCCGGGGTCGGCGCCCGCGCAGGGCGGCGAGTGCGGCGGTGAGACCGGCGCCATTCCGGCGGGAGCGCCGCAGCCGCACGGATCGCCTTACCCGGCGGCGCCCGGGGGCGGGCAGTCGCGGCAGCGGCCCGGTGCGGGTGCGCGGAAGGCGCGTTCGCAGCCGTCGCACGTCTGGAACGGGTCCGGTCGCGGGACCGGTCGCGGCTCCGGAGCCGCGGGCAGGTGCGGCGGCACGAGCGCGGCCAGCCGGTAGGCCAGCACGCCCGCGGGATTGCGGAGGCCGTCGGGGAGGTTCCTGGACAGCATCAGTGCGACGGCTTCGGGCGCAGCCCCCCGATCCAGCCAGACCGAGACGCCGTCCGCGAGCCGGTGCACGTCCCGTTCGGACAGCAGCAGCCGGGGATCGCGCCGGCACAGGCCGGCGAGCAGCTCGAACGCGGCGGGATCGACCCGGGCACGAAACGGCGAGGGGCGCCCGCGCTCCCCTCCGGGCCCGGGCCCGGGCTCCGGCTCCGGCTGCCACCCGGGCTCGGGTCCCGGCTCCCACTCGGGCTCGGGCTCGGGTTCGGGTTCGGGTTCCTTCCCGAGCTCCCGCACCGGCTCGGGTTCGGGCATCGGCACCGGCTCCGGTCCCCGTACGGGTTCGCAGTCCGGCGAAGGCAGCGACGGAGGCGTGGTCGCAGACGGGGCCGGATACGGCGGCGGGGACGGCGGCCGCTGCCGCCGGTGCGCGGCCTCCGGCGTGTTGTACGAGTAGGTGCGGGTGACGACTTGCCCGCCCGGCAGCCGCTCGATCCGCCGCTCCAGGTACCCGTACTGCTCCAGCTCCCGCAGGGCCGCGGCGATCCTGGCCTCGCCCTCCTGCGACGGCTTGGCGAGCTCCTTGACGCCGACCGGGGAGCCGGGCGGCAGCGACTGGATGTACACGGCGATACCGCGTGCGGTGTACGAGAGTTCGTGCTGCTGGGCGAGGCGGTTGCCGACCACCGTGAAGTGCTTCGTGTGCCGGACGTTGACGTGGATGACACCGGATCGGGGGGTCCCGGCGTGATTGCGGGACGAGGCGCGCGAGGCAGCGCTAAGCTTCGAAAGAGCCATGGGAAGTGTCGTTGACTTCCTGCTTGGTCAGGCCCTCGACCGGGATTGCCGTCCCGCCGGGGGCCGTCTCATGTCTGCTGTTGTCGGCCCGAGCATATGCCCGGCAACGGGCGGCAAATCCAGCCCAGTTGGCACAGTTCACCCATCCGGGCGAGGGGGGGGGGGGGGGGGGGGGGGGGGGGGGGGGGGGGGGGGGGGGGGGGGGGGGGGGGGGGGGGGGGGGGTTTTTTTTTTTCTTCTTTTTTTTTTTTTCCCC